>CAVGVM010000119.1:0-3281 GCA_963632645.1 Lachnospiraceae bacterium
CTAAGCTTGTTTTTCAGGGTAATGGTAATGATTCTTGGGTTTCTTTAAAGGATATGAATAATTATGTTATTAATGCTACTATAAGTACTGAGGATAAGAATTTTTATAGGCATTTTGGATTTGATTATCCTAGAATTGCTAAGGCGATGCTTGTTAATATTTCTTCTGGTGGTATAGAGCAGGGGGCTTCTTCTATTACTCAGCAATATGCTAAGAATTTGTTTTTGGATTTTGAGAAGTCTTGGAGTAGGAAATGGAAAGAGATGTGGCTTACTTATGAGCTTGAGACACATTATAGTAAGGATGAGATTCTTGAGGGGTATTTAAATACTATTAATTATGGGCATGGTATGTATGGGATTAGTAATGCTGCTAAATATTATTTTAATAAGGATGTTAAGAATTTGTCTTTGGGAGAGGCTGCTATTTTGGCAGGGATTCCTAATAGTCCTTCTAATTATTCTCCGGTTGATAATTATGATCTTTCCAAGGAACGACAAAAAATTGTTCTTGAGAGAATGTATAATAATGGGTATATAAGTAAGAAGGAGAGTACTAGCGCTTATAAGCAAAAACTTGTTTTTAAGAATGATGATTTTGGTAAGGATCTTACTTCTCTTATATTTTATAATGATGCTGTTATGAATGAACTTAATTCTTTATCGGGGATTCCTAATAGTTATTTAGATACTGGTAATATTAAAATTTATACTACTTTAGATGTTGATGCTCAAAAGGCTTTGGAGGATGGCTTAAAGAAGAATGCTGTTGATGATAAGGTTGAGGTATCTAAGGTTATGATGAATCCTAAGAATGGGGGAATTATTGCTTTAATTGGTGGTATTAATTATGGTAAGAGTCAGTTTAATAGGGTACTTAATTCTTATAGACAACCTGGTTCTACTGTGAAACCTTTTCTTTATTATAGGGCTATTGAGAATGGATTTACTCCTAGTAGTACATTTTTTAGTAAGGAAACTAGTTTTTATTTTGATGGCAAGAAGACTTATTCTCCTAAAAATTATGGGAATATATATGCTAATAAGGAGATAGCCATTAGTGCAGCGATTGCTTATTCTGATAATATTTATGCTGTTAAGACTCATTTGTTTCTTGGAGAGGATGAACTTTATAATACTCTTAGGAAGGTGGGAATTACCTCTAAGATGGAGAAGTCTCCGTCTCTTGCTTTAGGTACTTATGAGATTAATATTATGGAACTTGCTGGTGCTTATTCTGTGTTTGCTAATGGAGGATTTAATGTTAAACCTCATCTTATTTCTAAGGTTGTTGATAATAAGGGAAATGTTTTATATGAGTATAAGGAAAAGAAGAAGGATCCAATTTTTAATAGTGATATTACTTTTATGATGAGTGAACTTCTTACTAGTACTTATGATTCTAATTTAATTAATTATACTTATCCAACTTGTTATAGTATGATTCCTAGTATTACTCATAAATATGCTATTAAGACGGGGAGCACTGATACTGATTCTTGGGTTATTGGGTATACTCCTGAGGTTGTTTTTGCTTCTTGGGCTGGGTATGATGATAGTTCTTTGATTTCTAATGAGGTTATTTCTGGGAATAAGAGTGCTTGGATTACTAGTATGGAAAAGTATTTTAAGAAAAAGGATGCTACTTGGTATAAGGTTCCTGATAATGTAGTAGGGGTTCTTGTTAATCCTGTTACGGGTAATGTTGTTACGAGTAGTAATGAGAATAAAAAAGTACTTTATTATTTAAAGGGTACTGAACCAATTATAAAGGAGGTTAGTGATGATAAAGAGGAATTGGGAAGATAGTATTAATCGTGAATATTTGTATTATCTTATGAATGATGTTGGTCTTTTGAATGATTATGATCTTTATGAAATTGGTATTTCTTTTGATGAGTATGATAATCCTGATGAGGAAATACTTGATTTGATTGAGGATTATAGAGATAGAAAAAAGTAGAGATTTTTGTTTCTCTACTTTTTGTTTTTGTTTATACTTAGTGTTAATCTGTTATTATCTCTACTTCATCGTTTTGTTTTATGTTATGGGCATTGGCATCATCTGTATCTATGTGCATTTCATAGTATGATTTTTCTTTTTCTACTATGTGAACGTTATAGATTATTCCACCTTTTTCTCCATTTATTTTGACGTTATATATATCTTTTGTTAATTTTTTTTCTTTTCTTTGTTCTGGGGTTATGTGGATGTGTCTGTCTGCTATTATGGCTGCTTTTCTGGTTATTTGACCTTTTGGGCCTATTATTGTTATTTCTTCGGCGTCTTTTAGGTCTCCGGATGCTCTTACTGGGGGATTAAGTTTTAAGTAGTAAGCATCTGTTCTTGATATTTCTACTTGTGTATATGGTCTTTGTGGACCGATTATTCGAACGTTTTCTAGGGTTCTTTCACCATTTTTTAGGGTTACTTTTTGTATTGCGGCGAATTGTCCTGGTTGGTTTATTTTTACTTTTTCTTTTATTGGTTCGTCAAACAATAAGTTATAATCTTCATTTATTAAGTGGACGTGTCTTACTGAGACTCCTACTGATATTTTCATTTTCATCACCTTTTTTATTATATAATTTTTTGTGTTTTTTTTCTAGTATATTTTTTGTTTTAATTAATATATTTTATTGGAGGATGATTTAATGAATAATAGTTATTTTAACCCTAATAGTTTTTCTAATGATTATAGTAATCCTAGTGGAAGTAGTGATCTTCCTATGGAACAATCTTATGTTGAGAACATTTTAAGACTTAATAAGGGAAAAGTTGCTAGTTTTTATATGACGTTTCCGGATGCTAATGAGTGGCGTGATAGGATTTTTACTGGTGTAGTGGAGCAGGCTGCTCGTGATCATGTTGTTATTAGTGATCCTAAAACTGGTAAATGGTATTTACTTTTGACTATTTATTTGGATTTTATTGTTTTTGATGAGGAAATTAACTATAAAGTCATTTAAGAATTTTATTATTTTAAAGTTCTTTTTTTTATGTTATAATGTTTTAGAAGATAGGTGATTTTATGATTTATGTTTTTGGAGCAATTTTTTTGTTATTAGTGATTGTGTTTGGATACTTATTTTTTAAATATTCTAAACTTAAGGATATAAATAATTCTATTGAGATTGCTAGTGAGAGTATTAATGCTGTTTTAGATAAGAAACTTGAACTTGTTAATGAACTTCTTAAGGATGTTAAGGATAAGAAGATTAAGGAGAAGTTTGAGTATAGTGATGATTTTTCTATTTATGAGAAGGAAAATGCTTTGTTTA
>CAVGVM010000120.1:0-4672 GCA_963632645.1 Lachnospiraceae bacterium
ACTAAAAGTTCCATACCAGATCTACGAATATCTTTTACTTTACGCCTATCATTATCTGCAGAAGATAACAAACATCCTGCAACAAAACCTCCCACAACAGCACCTAAACCTGGATCTAAACTAGTAACATCAGAAATAGAACTACTCAAAGTAGCAATACCAATCACAGAAACAAAACTTGAAATAGCCTTCAAAACACTAGTTTTATTAAGACGCGAAACCTCCAAAGAAGAAGTAGTACACTTACCAGAATTAATACTTCCCAAAAAATCACCATATTTATCATTAATTCTTAAAACATCATCAAAATAAGTATCTTCACTAGCATTATCAATAAATTCATACCTTTCCTCACCAGAATCATTAGACACTTTTACCCATTTTACTCTTTCATTATCATAATGATCTCCAATCATATAATGATTCATAACTATCACTTTATTAAACAAAACATATCATAACACAAAATCACAATAAAAGATAGTGAACCAAACACTATCTTATTTTTTAACTCCTGCTTCTTTAAAAGGAAATAACACAAGACTTGCACTACCTTCAATTTGACTTTTCTTAACAGGACCAATAACCCTACTATCACTAGAATTATCCCTATTATCACCAAGAACAAAATAACAATCATCAGGAATCCTATCATATCCAAGTTCTTGAAGATCAAAATCATCAGTCTTATCCTTTAAATAAGGCTCATCAATTTTCTTATCATTTATATAAAGAGTATTATCAACATATCTTATAGTCTCCCCAGAAAGACCAATTACTCTTTTTATAATCTTATTACTATCAGTCTTAACCACTACAATATCAAATCTTTTAATATCATTAAACTTATAATCAAGCTTATTAAGAATCATTATTTCCCCATCATTTAAAGTAGAATACATACTAGTACCATTTACCCTAACCGGAGTAATTACAAAAGTTCTAATCAAAATTATCGCTAAAATAACACTACCATATATTATTAGCTCCCTAATCGTTTCCTTTTTCATAATTAACAAAAATAAGGCTATTTAGATGCCTTATTTCCTCTTTCCTTAATTCTGTATACGCCAACACGTTCCTTTAAGAAGTTTAACTTAGCACGTCTTACTTTACCTTTCTTAACTACAGTAATTTTTGCTATTTTTGGAGAATGAACAGGGAAAACTCTGTTTACTCCAACTCCATAAGAAACCTTTCTAACAGTAAATGTTTCACTAACACCACCATTTTTACGCGCTGTAACTATTCCTTCAAAAGCTTGGATACGTTCTTTTTTACCTTCAATGATCTTAACATCTACTCTAACAGTATCCCCAACTCTAAATTCAGGAATATCACTTTTTAGTTGTTTAGCTGCAACTTTGTCAACTAAATTCATCTCTATTCCTCCTTTTCTTACCCACAATCATAAGCAATAACCCAGCGGATTGCTTCGTTTAACGTTACTAATAATAACATAAAAATATAACTTTGTCTATAAAATCCAAAAAAAACCACAATAAAAATCCAAAAAAATAAACAAAAACAGAAAAAAACTACCTAATTTAAACCCTAAAACCCTTCTGATACATCTTTTGCTTAACTTTATACTCTAGTTCCTTACCATTATACTTTTTAGAAAGTTTATCATAAATCTTCTTATATTCCTTCTCATACATCAAAGAATCATCGATAACAACATCATCCAAACACCTAACAACATCATCTTTATAAAATCCCTTATTAACCAAACTAATTAATATCTTATTTTTAAGAACATAAGACGATTTATTACTATTTAACTTAATCTCCTTAGCAATAAATTTATTAATCTTAGAAACTTGCAAATCTTTAGAATAATTACCAATATACTTAGAAATAACAGACTTACTAATACCTAAACTAAGCAAATCCTTTTCAATCCTTAAAGGCCCCACAACCTTCAAATTAATCTGATCATTTATATAACACTCTGTATAAACATCCTCATTAATATAACCATCTTTAATTATCTTATCTACAACCTTAGACACCAAAGAAACATCATATCCAGCCTTAACCAAATAATCACAAATCTCCTTAGAAGTCCTAAGCTTAACATTTATATACTTAACAGCCCTATAATACGCCTCATAAAAAATATTATCTTTCAAATAAATATCAAGTTCAGAAGCACTTATACTACTCTTACCCAAAATATTATACTTTAAAATAATATCCTCATATATTATGTACTTATCATTATCAATAACTACTTCATATCTACCATTTCCTAAAAACTTATATCTTGTAATATTCATATACACCTCCAAAACAAACATTTGTTTGCAACAAAAACTTAAATAAAAAGAACTAATTAGTCTTAATAATAATTAGATCCTTTTCTACTTCTTCAAGAGCTCTACCTATGTTCTTGCTAGAAACATAATCCTCCTCTGGCATTTGTAAATGACCAGTCTCATTAATCTCATTACTTCTCTGTGCTACTATATGTACCAAACGATACTTAGAATCAACATGCAATAGCAACTTATCAATTGACGGATATATCATTATGTATCACACTCCCATACTTAGAATATAACATATTACGTTACTTTACAAGTAATGACCTAAAATTAGACATTACTTTACAATTATTTTTTTCTATTTTCTATTTTTTTATAGTACTCAAAATCTCATCAAAAAATTTATCACTCTTAAGAGTTATAGGATACTTACTAGAAATAGCAATTAAATAAAGAGCCGCTAAAAAATCTTTTTGAAAAACAAGAGCAATATTAAATAATCTCTTATAAACCCTTTCCTTATCATCAGAATTCATATATTGATTATAAATATAACCAACAAGCATCTTACCCTTTAACTTCTTATCAAGTTTAATATAATCCAAAGACTTAGCCTCTCTAATTAACAAATTATTAAACTTCTTAATACTATAAATATTATCAATATCAATATCAAACAAAAACCCAAGATACTCCAAAGATTTATTAACCTCAGTTTCAATACTCTTACCTTGCTTTATATTTAAAAATATATTTTGATACCTCTTATTAGTCAAAATCTCTGTAATCTTAACCTTCTTACTATCAGAAAGTAATATTTTCTTAATAAGCTTTATATAATAATCACTAATAGCATCGTAATTTTTATCTAAATGACCTTTCTTAAAAGTATACTTATCTCCATCAAGCCTGTCAAAATGCTTCATAGTATCATTATAACCCATTCTAATATTTCTAAGAGCAGTATCAGTATCAAAATCTAAAGTAAAACGTTGTTTACTCTTATTCTTAATATAATCAATCTTAACATTCTTATCCTTAACCTTTTGCTTAATACCAACCGCAGATAAATCAACAGCAATAATCTCATCAGCCCCCATATCTACAGCCAAATTAATAGGTAAATTATCATAATAACCCCCATCTATATAATAATCACCATCTATCTCCTTCATCTCAACCGCAGGAAAACAAGTCGAAGACGCAATTATATAAGAAACAAGCTTACCCTTAGGAATCATATTCTTAGTAAGCATCTTAGGAACCATAGTCTTAAGATTAACTGTAACAAGACCATAATCAATCTTAGATTTTCTAATCTTATTCTCACTAATTATCTTATTTAAAAACTCCTCAGCCTTATCAAATTTTAAACCCTTATTCTTAATAATCTCTGATGCCGCACCTTGCAAGTCCTTAACACTATCAAACTTTTGATCAAATAAATTATTAGTAGATATAGTAAGCCATAACCTCTTTGCCTTTAAATAATCCCCCGCTGTAAAAAGAGCACCATTAATCGAACCAATCGAAGTACCAGTAATAATATCAATTTTAATTCTAAGCTTTCTAAGTGCCTTATAAACACCAACTTGATAAGAACCCTTGGCTCCTCCACCTGATAAAACTAATGCTCTTTTCATGTCAACACCTCTAAAACATTGTAACACATTTAACACAAATTTCATATCACATAAAACCAACTAGCATCCTTTAAAACATTTTTCATAGCACTACGCGTCAAATTATTTACAGTTATAGAAACAAAATCAAAACATTCAGAATCAATCCTATTAACATCCCAAAAAACAGGAATAACAAAAAATCTAAACAAAGCACCATTAAATTCAAAAAAACAAACATCAGCATCAAGCAAATAGTCTAAATGCCCATCAAAATAATAATAACTATTATCCCTAGTCAAATAAATTTTATTCCTAAGAAGTTCATTTATACTAGTCCCAAGACAATAAGCATCAGAAGAATCAAGACTATCTCCATGAAAACATGAGAATTTCAAAAACTCCTCACGATAACTAACCAAATTATCTTGCAATATATCATCACAAATAAAATACCTATCACCAACACTCTTATAAAGAGATAAATCAAAAAAATCATCTAAACAATCATTATCACCAGAAACAATATCTATTCTAGTAACAATACCACACTTAATATAGCCCATATTAATCCTCATCAATAGGAACTATCTTAACAGTATAACCAATTGGCTCAAGTACCTTAATCAAAGAATTAAGCTGAGGTGAATTAAGCTGATTCTCAATCTTAGCAATCTGTTCACGAACAACCCCAGACATTTCAGCAAAACCCTTCTGAGAAAGTCCCCTATCCTTACGAATTTTTATAAAATTACATATAAATTCATACTCCAAATCCTG
>CAVGVM010000121.1:0-16212 GCA_963632645.1 Lachnospiraceae bacterium
GCGTCAATTCTTTTAATTTTTCATAATTTATTTTTATATTATCCCTCCTTACGCTGCTTTAGCATTAGATTCAAGTTTTACTGTAAATGTTTTTTCCTTACCATCTCTTTCAATTTTTATTTTTACTTTATCCCCAATTTTATGATTATACAATTTATATTTAAAATATGAAGAATTTTCTACTGGTTCACCATCAATTTCAGTTATTATATCTCCAGCCTTCATACCAGCATCACTAGCAGGTGAGCCTTTTTCAACACTTTCTATTACCACTTTAGTATCTCCACCAAAGAATGAAGTCGAACCATCATAAATAGATACTCCAATATACGGTCTTCTTACATCATCACCCTTAATAAATCCATCTGCATATGAAGTAGCAGTTTCAATAGGAATAGCAAATCCCATACCTTCTATTTGATCAGAAGCAAGTTTCATATTAGTTATACCAATTACTTCTCCATTAGCATTACACAAAGGTCCTCCACTATTTCCAGAATTAATTGGTGTATCAGTTTGAAGAACTGTCATATAACTACTACCACTAGAAACAACCCTATCTTTACCAGATAAAATACCTCTAGTAACTGACCAAGAATAAGCCTTAGCATCAAGTGGAGTTCCAACAGCAAAAGTAGTATCTCCAACACGCATCTTATCATTACTTCCAATTTCTGCAACTTGAATAATATACTTCTTAGCAACTTTAAGAACTGCTATATCAGAATATTCATCAACACCAACAACTTCAGCATCAACCTTCTTATCATTAGTAAATCCAAGTTTTATAGAAGTAGCATTAGTAATAACATGACTATTAGTCAAAATATAACCATAATTCTTATCAGTCTTATAAACAAAACCAGATCCAGTAGCATAAAGACTACCATTTACATAATTCTCAACAACTACTACAGAATCATAAACCTTTTCAACTGCATCAGCAATTCCTGTATCATCTACTGTTACATTCTTATTACTCGTATTAACATTATCTTCAGTATTATCTATATAATTAACTATAAATAATGTAACCCATAAACCAAGTAATAAAACAACAATTATAACAACCACTGATAAAATATTCTTATTAATTTTACTATTCCTATTCTTGCTACTTTTCCTAGAAGAATTAACACTCTTTCCAGTAGTCTGATCAGTTCCACAAATAAAACAAAACTTATCATTCGAAGACAATAAATTATTACATTTAATACATCTCTTCTCCTTAGTATTATCTGATATCTCATTAGAACTTTCTTCTACTTTCTCAAAAATCTTATCATCCTTAGAAACTTTATCATCTAAAGATAAATTATTATCATCTTGCTTTTTACTAGTCTTAGCATCCTTATTCTTACTTTCTTTTTTCAATATAACTTGTTCATCATTTTTTTCATTTTCATCTTTTTTAACTTCTTTTTCCATAAATCCTTCTCCTTACACTACTAATATTATATATCAAATATTATAATTTTTTGTTATATTTATGAAATTTTTCTGAAAAAAAGTTAAGGAGCGTAAAGCTCCTTAACTAGATTGGGGTAAAAGAGGCTTCAAAATATTTTTTAGCTCCCTGTCTGAAATAACTCTTCCTTGAGATATTATTTCGTCGTTTAACATAAGTGTAGGCATCACAATATGTTTTCTTTTATTATTCTTTGAAGAAACTTCATTTATTTTTAAAGAGCATTCTAGTTCTCTTTCTACCTTTTTTAAATTTTTAAGTATTTTTATTCCATTACTACAATCTGACCCAATCAATTTTAAGGTCATTTGCATCTCTCCTTTCATAATTTTTTCTCTAAACTTATACTCATTCCTCCTTTCATGATATAAGTATAAAATACAATTGTGATAGAAAAGTGTCGAAATTTAGAAAAGAATGAAAAAAAAGAAACAATTGTAATTAATTATTTCTTTGTCTATATCTTTCCTTATCATCTAAAATCTTTTTTCTTAATCTTATAGCATCCGGAGTAATTTCTACAAGCTCATCATCTTCAATAAATTCAAGAGCTTCCTCTAAAGTAAAAGTCTTTGGTTTAATCAAAGTTAAAGCATCATCAGATCCAGCTGCTCTAGTATTAGTAAGTTGCTTATTCTTACAAGGATTTACATTTAAATCATTATCTCTATTATGTATACCAATAATCATTCCCTTATAAACATCTACAGAAGGCCCCACTAACATAGTACCCCTATCACTTAAATTAAACAAAGAATAAGCCATTGTCTTTCCATCTTCCATAGAAATTAACACACCATTTTTTCTTCTTCTAACTGGGCCTACATAAGGTTTAAAACTATTAAAACTTCTAACCATTATTCCTTCACCCTTAGTATTAGTAATAAAACTACTTCTATAACCAATAAGAGCACGAGTTGGAACCAAGAAAGAAAGTTTAGTATAACTATCATCATTTGTTACCAAATTCATAATACCTTTTCTCTCATTAAGATCATTTATAATAGTACCAGCATACTCATTAGGACAATTAATAAGTACTTCTTCAAAAGGTTCACACTTAACACCATCTATTTCCTTAAATAATACCTCAGGTTTAGAAACAGAAAGTTCATAACCTTCTCTTCTCATATTCTCAAGTAATATAGATAAATGAAGTTCACCACGACCAGATACCTTATACCCATCACTATCTTTTAATTCTTCAACCTTTAAACCAACATTAGTTTCAAGTTCTCTATCTAATCTTTCTTTAATATGCCTATTAGTTAAAAACTTACCACTTCTTCCTGCAAATGGTGAAGAATTTACCAAAAAGTTCATAGAAAGCGTAGGTTCTTCAATAATAATAGGATCCAAAGGTTCAATATGATCTTTATCACAAATTGTATCTCCAACCCTAATATCTGGAGAAGTCGCAGTTATAACTATATCACCATATCTAGCTTCCTTTACTTCTTTTCTCTTAATTCCCTCATTAACAAAGACTTTATTTACCCTTACATTATAAGTACTACCATCATTCTTACTAATAGCAACCATCATTCCAGACTTTATCACACCCTTAGTAACTCTACCAATACCAAGTCTTCCTAAATAATCATCATATGATAAAGATGAAATTTGAAGTTGTAAAGGATCATTTTCATTACCCTCATATTCCTTTGTATTTTCAAGTATCGTATCAAGAAGTGGAAAGATATTCTTATCAGCATCATCAAGTTCCTTCTTAGCAATCCCCTTCTTAGCCATACCATAACAAATAGGAAAATCAAGTTGTTCATCACTAGCACCAAGTTCCACAAACAAATCAAAAGTCATATCTACTACTTCATCTATTCTAGAATCTTTCTTATCAATCTTATTTATAAACAAAATAGGATTCAAATTATTCTTCAAAGCCTGTTCTAACACAAACCTAGTCTGAGGCATAACCCCTTCCTTAGAATCAACCATAAGCACTACAGTATCAACAGTCTTTATAATTCTTTCAACTTCCGAAGAAAAATCAGCATGTCCTGGTGTATCAACTATATTTATCTTATAATCCTTATATTTAATAGAACAGTTCTTAGAGTATATAGTAATACCCCTTTCCTTTTCCAAATCATTACTATCCATTATTTGATGAGTTTGAAGTTCCTTATCAAGAGCCCCACATTGTTCAAGCAAAGCATCAACCAAAGTACTCTTACCAACATCAACATGTGCAACAACTGCTATATTAAGTATTTTTTCCATATATATACATCTCCTTAAACAAACTTATAAAATTATACCAAAAAAAAAGAAATTTTGCAATAGCACTATATCAAAAAGCATTAACATAACATATCACAAAAATTCAATTATTTAACCTTTTCATTCTTATTATTAAGTCTAACTAACTTCTTATAAGTTGGCATAAAAGATATTATGTCTTTACAATTTACAGGAGTTAAAGCCATTAATCTATCATATAAAACATTATCATTATCCCTAACAGGGACATCTAAATCAATTAAATATAAATCCTCTGCAGAAATAGTATCAAAATGATTTTCCTCTTTTATTCCAAGTTTTGCTTTTTCATATAAAAATTCAAGATTCTCATCCTCCACAAAAAATTGTTTAGAAACTTTAAAAGTCCTGTCCTTATCAAATTCCATAACTTGTTCCAAATAATAATGATGATTATCTGGAATAATTCCATCTTTATAATCAATATATGAATTAGTCCTAACTATACTCTTATAATCTGAACTAGATAACAAAGAAGTATCAACTTTACTAATATAATCTCTAGCCTTACTAGTATCTCCTTATTTCAAACAAATATCAGACAAAATCATAAGTTGCATTAGTATTATTTATACATTTATTTTATAACAAAAAAAACCACTTTTTCAAGTAGCATTTTTTTATATCATATCAAAAATTGATAATTGACTTGATTCTGGTAAATTTTTAAGTATACCCATAAGTTTCATTTTCTCAATTAAAGTTCCTGAAACTTTACATCTTTTTTGAAATTGTTCTATACTTATAAATTCTTGTTGTTCTCTTTCTTTTATTATGTTATTTGCAACAGTATCTCCTAGTCCATCTATGGCTCTAAATGGTGGTATTAAGGTTTTCTTATCTTCATCTATAACAAAGTTTTTAGAATGAGACTTGTTTAGATCTACACTTCCAAATTTATATCCTCTTGCAGTCATTTCAAGTGCTACTTCAAGTGTTGAGATTAAATCTTGTTCTTTTACTGTAAGTCCAAATTTTTTTAATCTTAGTTCTCCAAGTCTTTCTTTTATTTTATCATAACCAAGTTCCATTGCTTCTAAATCGAATGAAAAGCATTTTATTGAGAAGAATGTTGCGTAATATTCAATTGCTCTATTAATTTTAAACCAAGCAATTCTCCAAGCTGCAGAAACATAAGCAGTAGCATGGGCTTTTGGAAACATGTATTTTATTTTATCACATGAATCTATATACCAATCTGGAATATTTGCCTCTTTTAAAAGTTTCTTGTACTCATCCCATTTATCTTTCATTTTCTTTTGTCTTCCTTTACGAACAAGTTCCATTATTTTGAAAGCATCAATTGGTTTGATACCATTATTGCTTAGGTAAACCATTATATCATCACGACAGCCAATTGTTTCTCTAAATTTACAAATACCATTTCTAACTAAATCTTGTGCATTTCCATTCCAAACATCTGTACCATGTGAAAGTCCAGATATTTTTACAAGTTCTGCAAAGGTTGTTGGTTTTGTTTCTAGAACTATTCCTATAACAAATCTTGTAAATTCTGGAAGTCCAACACACCCTACTTCACATTCTATTTGTTCTGGAGTTACTCCTAAGGCTTTGGTTGATGTAAATAAACTCATTACTTCTTTGTCATCCATTGGTATAGTATCAGGATCTATTCCTGTTAAATCATGAAGCATTTTAAATATTGTTGGGTTATCGTGTCCAAGTATATCTAGTTTTAATAGACAATCTTCAATATCATGATAATTAAAGTGAGTAGTAGCCCATTCAGCAGTTATATCATCAGCAGGATACTGAAATGGTGTGAAATCAAATATTTCTTTGTAATCTGGTACTACTACTATTCCTCCCGGATGTTGCCCAGTTGTTCTTTTTACTCCGGTTACTCCCATGGCTAATCTTTCTATTTCAAGGGATCTTACCCCTTCGATACCATGATCTTCATAATAACCTTTTACAAAACCAAAAGCGGTTTTTTCTGCAACTGTACCAATAGTACCTGCTCTATAAACATGATCTTCTCCAAATAGCACTTTGGTAAAATCATGAGCTCTTGCTTGATAGTCTCCAGAGAAGTTAAGATCTATATCTGGTACTTTATCTGCATTAAATCCTAAGAAAGTTGCAAATGGCATATCTTGTCCATCTTTTCTAAATTTGGTACCACATTCACAAATTCTATCTGGTAAATCATAACCACTTGGATAATCTTTTCCATAAGCTCTTCCATTTTCATCTTCAAAAATGCTTTTTTTACAATTAGGACAAACATAATGAGCTGGTAAAGGGTTTACTTCTGAAATACCAAGCATAGTAGCAGCAAATGATGATCCTACTGAACCACGTGAGCCTACAACATAACCATCTTTATTACTTTTTTCTACTAGTTTTTGAGATATTAAATATATTGAATCGAATCCTCCATTAATAATACCATTAAGTTCAGACTCTAATCTATCTTTTACTATACTAGGAAGAGGATCTCCATAAATAGAATGGGCCTTTGTATAGCAAATATTTCTAATAGTTTCTTGACTATTTTCAAACTTTGGAGAAAATGGTATTCCTTTAGTATCAGGAATTATATCGAATTCTTCTATTTCAGCTGCTATTTTATTTGTATTTGTTATAACTATTTCTTTTGCTTTGTCTTTTCCAAGAAAACTAAAGTCTTCAAGCATTTCATTAGTAGTTCTTAAGTGCATTGAAGGAATACTTTTTATATCTTTTCTATTAAGAGGATGTCTTCCTCCACCTGGTACTTTTTGATTAACAATTATTTCTCTATAAATTTTATCACTTCTATCTAAGTGATGAACATCTCCGGTTGCTACTACTAGTTTTCTTTGACTATCTGCAACTTTTATTATTTTATTTATATTATCTTTTATTTCATTCATATTTTTAAAGTCAGATAAATCTATTAAATGAGAATAAACTTCTGGAGATTGAACTTCAACATAATCATAAAAATTCATTAGATTACTTAGTTCTTCTTCACTTTTACTTCTAGCTTGTCTAAATATTTCACTATTAGCACAACTACTTCCTATTAAAAGCCCTTCTCTTAATTTTTCTATTTCACTTCTTATTATTCTTGGTGTTTTATATAAATATTTTGTATTAGCATAACTTACTATTTTAAATAAGTTTTTAAGCCCTACACTATTTTTTACTAGAATATTTATATGGAAAAGTTCCCCAAATTTATGAATATCATCTTTACTTACAAGTTCATTTATTTGTGATGCTTTTTCTATTTTTCTTGTTTTTAATTTTAAAAGCATTTGATGAAGGATTTTAGCAGTTGCTAAGGCATCGTAATCTGCTCTATGATGACCATCTTCGTCAAATTCAATATCATATCTTTTTACTAAAGCAGATAAACTATGTCTTGAATACTCTGTATCTAAGGCTCTTGATAGTTGAAGTGTATCAATAAGCATATTTTTATATTCACCAAGATTATATTTTTGATAAGCCATTTCTAAGAATGAAGCATCAAATTTAGCATTGTGAGCAACCATTGGAAGATCTCCAGTCCACTCTATAAATTCTTTTACTACTTCTTCTTCAGTAGGACAATCTGCTAACATTTCATCTGTTATATGAGTAAGTTCACTTATATGTTTTTCTAGTTTTCTACCAGGATTTATAAGTCTATCAAAAGTTTCTAATATTTCACCATTTTTTATTTTTACTGCTCCGACTTCAATTATTTGGTCTCCTCCACCAGCATTAAATCCAGTTGTTTCAAAGTCGAAAACAACATAAGTATTTTCAAGCAAGTCAGAATCATCTTCTCTAAATATTAAGTCTAAGTCATCATCTATCATAGCAAGTTCTACACCAAATAAAATTTTTATGTCTTTTTTAAACTTAGAAGCCGCAGGATATGTTTGAATAGCATTATGATCAGTTATAGCAATAGCTTTATGTCCCCATTTTATAGCTCTTTTTATTAGATCTTGAACATTCACTACTCCATCCATTTGACTCATAGTAGTATGAGCATGAAGTTCTACTCTTTTTTCTTCTGCATCATCCATCGGTATTTCTTCTTCTTTTTCTATTATTTCAATTGTACGAGCATTAATTACAAAGTCATTGTAAAAATTATTGTTTTTTACATAACCTGCTATTTTTAACCACATTCCTTCTTTGAACTTTCCAAGTAATTCTTCATATTCTTCTTCACTTCTTGCAAATATTCTTACATACATACTAGTTGAAAAATCAGTTACTTTCAAAGTTAAAGAATTAAATCCTTTTTTAGTAGAGGGCATTATTCCAAATATTTTTACTTCTACAGAAATATTATCTACTTCATAACTAATATCATTTAGTTTAGTTATAGTACCTTTTACTTCTCCAAATAAACCTTTTCTACTGCTATATTTTTTATTTTCAAAGTTATTATTTTTCTTAAAGTTATTGTCTTGTTTAAAACTATTATTAGGTTTAGGAATATCTTCAGTTTTTTGATTTATAAATGTTTTTAATTTGTCATCATCTATTTTATTTAAAGACTTAATTTCTTCTTTAATAGTAGTACCTTTTTCTTCATTAAGTTTTATTTTTGGAATTGTTTCATAGCCAAAATCTTTAAAATATTTTTGAATACATTCTATTTTTTTATTTAAAGTAATTTCTTCGGCTTTATTATAGACTTCAATATAGTAATTATTATCTTCGCTTATTAAACGATCTTTAAACATATCAAAAAAAAGATTATTGTTATTGATGAGGATTAGAATGTTTTTAAAATAATCTTCGTATAGGTTTAAATCTTCTGAAACTGCTTCTATTTCGATATTGTATTTGTATTTGTTATTGGTGTATTCTCCTAGTTTATCTAAAAATGTTTTTAGTTCGTTGTACTTAAAATTAGTATTATTTTTTATATGAATATTCCAGAAATTTTTGTCTTCTTCTACTACTATTTTGTTTAAGATAGCACTGTCAAAAGAGGAAATCATTTCCTCTGGGTATTTAATTTTTTTTAGTAATTTTTCTATTCTTGCTTCCATAATACCTCCCCAAGTTATAGCACTTCGATATTTTCAAC
Organism: Lachnospiraceae bacterium; assembly: GCA_963632645.1. Lineage (GTDB taxonomy): Bacteria > Bacillota_I > Bacilli_A > RF39 > UBA660 > UMGS1449. The sequence goes on from CAVGVM010000121.1 coordinate 8,796, forward strand.
TGGTACTAATTTAGTTTTAAATATGCTTTTTTTATTCTTTATTAAATACGCTATAAAGGAATAAATATCGATAGTTCTAAGCATTTTTTCATATTTATATTTAGTTTTGTCAAAAAAGATATTGTCCCTAACCATATATTTATCAAAGTTTTCTTCTTTTACTCCTAAATACATAAGCCAATATGGATATATTTTTTCTTTTAATTCTCTTAAATCTTTTTTTCCTATTTTATATTTTGATTCTTTAGAAATTCTTGTATATAGTTCATTAGTTATAGCTAGTTCTACAACAACGTCTAAAATATCTTTTTCATTTGTTTTTAATTTTAAAATTTCATTTTTTACTATTTTGTACATTAAATATGTTAGAAAATTGTCTTTATCACGAGTTATTATTTTTTTTCCAATAGTTATAGTATTTGATTTAAAATCAGTTTCTACAACATCTAAATTAGGATGAACAACACATATTTTATAGGTATTCTTAAGAGTAAACTTTAGTATTTGTTGTAATTCTTTTGTATAAGTTCTTCTATTTTGATCCCATATTTCAAGAATATTGTTTCGATATCTATTTGTTTCTTGTTTTATTTTTTTATATTGTGGTGCTTCTTCGATTAAGTTATAAATTAAGTCATCATTAGGAATAAAATCATCAAGCGCTGAAAGTATTTCGTCTTTATCTCCGTGTACTAAAGAATATTCTTTTTTGTATTCTAGCCATAGTTTTTGTTTTAAATTATGAACATCATCACTTACTGAAGACTGATACAATAAATGCCAAATTAATAAATACTTATTTACAACAATATCAAGTTTCATAATAGAATCACCTACTTAAATATATAATATCATATTTTCCTAGTTTGGAACAAGAAAAATAGAAAGAAATCCTTATAAAATAAGAAAAAAACTGTGGTTTAGTTATTTCACATAATCACAGTTTGAACATTTTATTCCATCTTTTCCTTGAAGAAGGATGCTATTACAATTAGGACATTTTTCTTCTAAGGCTTTATCCCAAAAAGCGGTTTTACATTTTGGAAAATTATTACAGCCATAAAATACTTTTCCTTTTTTAGTTTTTCGTTCAATTAACATACCATCACAATTAGGACATTTAGCAACTTCAACTTGTTTTTTTTCTTCTTTTTTTATGTATTTACATTCTGGGTAATTTGAACAAGCAATAAATTCTCCATATCTACCCTTTCTTACTACTAGTGGTTTGCCACATTCAGGACATATTTCTCCAGTTTCTTCAGGAGCTTTTTTCTCCATATCTTTAAAGGCTACTTCTACTAAAGGCTCAAAATTTTTGTAGAAATTATCTAAAACTTTGTTCCATACTTTATTCCCTTCGGCTATTTTATCTAAATCTTCTTCCATATCTCTAGTATATTCAACATTTATTATATTTTGGAAAAATTCTTGAAGTTTATCTGTTGTTTCAATACCAACCTCAGTAGGATAGAATTTTTTATCTTCTAATCTTATATAATCTCTTTCTTTTAAAGTATCTATTATTTTTACATAGGTTGAGGGTCTTCCTATTCCAAGTTCTTCTAGTTCTTTTATAAGTTTTGCTTCGGTATATCTAGGTTTTGGTTTTGTAAAATGTTGTTCGGCTTCTATATCATTACTAAGTATTTCTGATATACCTGTTAAATCTGGAAGAATTTTATCTTCACTTGTTTCAAATTTTGAATAGACTTTTAAGTAACCATCAAAGTCAATAACACTTCCAGTAGTTTTAAATTTATAATCATTATTATCAAGAATAATAGTTGTTGTTTTTGCTTTAGCATCTTTCATAAGAGAAGCTAGTGCTCTATAGTAAATCATTTCATAAAGTTTAAATTCATCGTTGGATAAATATTGTTTAATTTTATCTGGAGTATTATTTATATTAGTTGGTCTTATTGCTTCGTGAGCATCTTGAACATTTTCTTTATTTTTAGTTTGTTTTACATAACCAACATATTCTTTTCCATAAGTTTTATCTATATAAGCATAAGTATTTTTAATAAATTCATCACTTAATCTAATAGAATCCGTTCTCATATAAGTAATAAGCCCAGTAGTTTCAGTACCTATATCTATACCTTCATATAGTTTTTGTGCTAATAACATTGTCTTTTTTCCTGGAAAGTTTAATCTAGTTGATGCAGTTTGTTGCAATGTTGAGGTAGTAAATGGTGCCTTTGCTTTTTTATTTTTATCTTTTTTAGTTATAGATTCTACTTTAAATGTCTTTGATAATTCAGACATTATTTTGTCTTTTTGTTCTTCGCTTTTTACCTCTATATTATTCTCTTTATAGCCAAAAAGTTCAGAGTTAAAATCATCAAATATACCAGTTATTGTATAATATTCTTCTGGAATAAAAGCGTTTATTTCTCGTTCTCTATCAACTATAAGTTTTAGTGCTACAGACTGAACTCTTCCTGCACTTTTACCTCCAGTTTTACTTTGCATAAGTTTTGATAATCTAAATCCTATTATTCTATCCAAAATCCTTCTTGTTTCTTGTGATTTTACTAGATTATCATCTATTTTTCTAGGATGTTTGAATGATTCTTTTACTTTATCTTTAGTTATTTCATTAAATACTACTCTATCATAATCATCATCTTTTAATCCCATAGCATCCTTTAAATGCCAAGCTATGGCTTCTCCTTCACGGTCTGGATCGGAAGCTAGATAAACTCTATTAGAGGCTTTACCTAACTTTTTAAGTTGTGTGATAACACTTTTTTTACCCTTTATTGGAGCATAACTTGGTTCAAATCCATTATCAACATCTACTCCAAAACCAAACTTTCCAGTTGTTGTTAAATCTCTTATATGTCCTTTAGAAGATACTACTTTATAATCATTACCTAAATATTTTTCTATTGTTTTGCTTTTACTAGGAGATTCTACTATTACTAGATTTTTCATTTCTTCACGTCCTTGTCTAATAATTTATAACTCATATTTTATTATATGTCAAGAAATAATTTTAATTTTAAAAGTTATGCTTTAAATAAAATTACAATTTTAGAAAACCTGATCAATTATAAAAGTTATAAACCTTAATTATTAGTTTCTTATATCTCTTTTTATAAATATTATATTACTAATTATGTATAGAATTATACTCCAAATGATTAATACAAGATTTGCTAGACCAAAAGTATAATATGTTTCATACATATATAAATTATTAGAAAGAGTGCTGTAATCATTAAACTGTGAATAGTCTAAATATGGTAAAAATGTAAAGTTAATAAATGGAAAGTTAATTAAAACTAAAATCATTGTTATTAAACCATAACCAAATTGAAGGAATATAGAAAGTCCTACACTTAAAGCAGTATTTTTAGTAATGGTTGATAAGAAGAAAGCAATAAGTCCAGAAAATATTATTGGAATTAAAAGCATTAACATTTTACCAATACTTAATAGAATAAAACTTATCTCTTTAATTTTACCATTACTTATTATTAAATCACTTATAAAATAGTCTTTAAAGCCATATAAAATACCATTTGTTAGAAAAGATGCTAAATATGTTATAAATGCTAAAACTATAGTAAGTATTGTTATTGTTAAAAATTTAGAAAGTAGAATTTTCCATCTTTTATTTGGTCTTATAACAAGTAGTCTAATAGTTCCTTTTTGATATTCACTTGCTACTATAGCCCCAGATATTATGACTACTATTAATCCTAGAAATGCTACATTATTAATAATTATTTCATTTAATGAAGTTCTAGAACCTGTCTTGTTATAATCTATATTATGATCAATAGCATACAAAGATTTTTTTATTTTATTATCGAGATCTTCATTAGTTTTTTTTGTTATTTTAACATAATTATCATAACTTGTTTGATTACCAGTTTTATTGTATTCTGCTTTACTCGAAACTTTTTCTTTACTATTAATATTATTTACTACATCTTCAGCATATTTTATTCTTATATCGCTTGGATTAGTTATATTTAGTTTTAGTAGTTTTTCATATAGATTTATAATTTGTTTTGTATTTTTGTCTTGTTCTTGAGTCTTAAGATAATTTATTTCTTTTTGTAAATGATCTTTATAATTATTATTATCTATGGTTTGTTTAAGTGTTGTGTAATGTTTCTTTAAGTTTTCCATAGTAACTGTTATTTCTTCTTTGTTAAAATTTTTATAATTAGTTGTGTTTAAATCAAATTGTTCATCAAGCAAGTTATAATCTATTTTTTTATTATCTAAAGCATATGCTAAGACTATGTATTCTGATTTAGCAATTCTATATTGTTCATATAAATCATTTCTATAATCATTTTCAGAGTTAATACTCTTGTTTTTTAGTTTTAGATTCTCTGTATTAATACTAATTTTACTTAATTCATTAGTTAGTTTTTCCATAGTTGTCTTTGGATTTGCTACTATGTTTTCATTATATGCTTCAATATTTGCTTTTGCTTCTTCTTCTACTTGAGTACTTGTGCTAGGTGTAAAGGCTTTAAATAATATAGGAAGCCCTATTGCGAGTACTAAAAGTATAATAAGGCATACTTTAAAACTAAGTTTTTTGGTTTGTTTTAAAATTTCTGCTTTTGTTAAATTTAATATTTTCATACACTCACCTACTTTATTTGTCCTTTCGTTCCTTTAGTTTTTTCAATAAATTCGTCTTCTAGAGTTTTTTTGATTGTTTTGATTTCAAAAACATTGATATTATTATTTACTAGCAATTTATTAATATTTGGTATATCTTCTTTTTTTGTTTCTACTACAACATGATTATCTGAAACTTCATTTTTATAGTTTTGTTTATTTAGGTATTTGGATGCAAGTTTAGGACTAGATACTTCAAATAAAACCCTATCTTTAGCATCTTGTTTTTTATCTTTTAAATCTTTTATTTCTATTAAAGAACCACCATCAATTATTGCTATTCGATCACACATTAACTCTATTTCGCTTAAAATATGACTTGATACAAATACTGATATATTTTTTTCTTTAGATATTTTTTTCAAAAGATCACGTAATTCTTTTATTCCAATTGGATCAAGTCCATTTGTTGGTTCATCTAAAATTAATAGTTTAGGTTTAGATATTAAAGCTTGTGCAAGTCCTAATCTTTGTCTCATTCCTAAAGAATAAGTTTTTACTTTATTATTTATTCTGTTTTCAAGTTTTACAGTTTTTACAATTTCTTCTAGGGTTTCATCTGATGAATTACTTATCATTTTATATATTTTTAAATTATCTTTTCCTGACAAGTAATCATACATTTCTGGATTTTCAATAATGGCCCCAATATTTTCCATAGCTTTTTCAAATTCTGTTTTTATATTGAAGCCATTTATTGTAATGGAACCACTATCTTGTTTATATAGACCCAACATAGTTTTAATAAGAGTCGTTTTACCTGCACCATTTGGCCCTACAAAACCAAATATTTCACCTTGTTTCACTTCAAGAGTTATATCTTTTAGTATTTGCTTTTTTCCTATCTTTTTTGATACATTTTTTATTTCTAAAATATTCTTCATACAATCACCTACTTTAATAATAATATAAATAACACTTTCATTTCAACACATTATACTTATTTAGACATAAAAGCTTATTTTTTTCCTTTCTTAACTGAATAATACATGATAAAGAAAATGATGTCAAATGGGGATCTTTATAATTTCACAATAAAAAAAACATAAATTGTCAAATTTCGTATAAGGAAAGTTGATATTTATATTTAAAACTTATATTCAATTATTAAAATTCATGTTTTTTATCGGAGCATAACTTTTTCTATGTTCATCTATTATTCCATATTTTTCTATAGCATTTATATGATCTTTTGTGGGATATCCTTTATTATTTTTAAAATTGTAATATGGATATTTTTCATCTAATTCATACATCATTTTATCTCTTGTTACTTTAGCAATTACTGAGGCTGCTGCTATGGTTATACTTTTTATATCACCTTTTATTATTGGTTCACATGTAGTATCTAATGAAAGTTTCATAGCATCTGTTAAGACTATTTCTGGTTTTGGATTTAAATTATTTATAGCTTCTATCATAGCAAGTTTAGTGGCTTCATAAATATTTACTTCATCTATTTTTTTATTATCTATTACTCCTACTCCAACAGAAATAGCATCTTTCATAATTATGTCATAAAAGTAATCTCTTTTCTTTTCTGATAGTTTTTTAGAGTCAGTAAGACCCTCTAACTTGTAATTTATTGGAAGAATTACTGCTGATGCAACAACTGGGCCTACTAATGGACCACGCCCTACTTCATCTACTCCTGCTATTAAGGTATAACCTTGATTATAATACTTTTTTTCATAACGATGATTATCTAAACTACATAAATACAAATCAATTTCTTTACATAGTTTTTTATCTTCTTTATCTTTACTATCTTTTAATTCATTTAGTTTTTCTTCTAAATCTGGTACGCTATATTCATTAAAATTCATAATCATCAATCCTATCAAAAGTAAGACCACTTATTTTACCTTGTTTTATATCATTTATAATTAAATCAGTAACTCTATCATCATCTATTACTCCGCCTCTTCCTAGGAATCCTCTTTTTCTTCCTATAGTGTCATACACTTCATAAAAGTCAGAAATATCTGTAACACCATAATTTTTTTCTAGCAGTTCTTTATAGTTTTTATACATAAATTTTATTATATATATAGCAACTTCTTCCTTTGGCAAAATATCTTCTTTTATTGCTGTAGTACTTGCTAGGTTAAAAGCTTCTTTGTCTTGTTCTAATTTAGGCCAAAGAATTCCTGGTGAGTCTAATAATTCAATATTTTTACCAATTCTAATCCAACTTAAGTTTTTAGTAACTCCTGGTTTATTACCTGTTACTGCTATCTTCTTACCAACTATTTTATTAATAAAAGTACTTTTCCCAGCATTTGGAACTCCTACTACTAGCGCTCTTATTTTATCTTTATTAATTCCCTTTTCTTTTGCTTTTGCTAGTTTTTCTTTAAGAATTTCATTACTTAAATTTATTAATTTATCTTTATCTATTTCATGAGTTAAATCATATGTTAAGCAATAAAATCCTAGTTTTTGGTACTTTTCTATGAACTTATCAGTTTCTGGTTTATCACATAAATCATATTTGGTAAATATTAATACTCTTGGTTTATCTCCAATTAAGTCTTCTATATCATTTACTCTAGAACTATATGGAATTCTAGAATCAATTACCTCATATATTATATCTATTAGTTTTATATTCTCTTTAATTAACCTTTTAGTTTTAGCCATGTGGCCTGGGTACCAGTTGATACTCGTAGATGGTAAACTTTTTGTATTTTCATCCATTTTTTTGTTTTTTCTCATTTCTCTTTTTTGATACATATCCATTATTTATCACTTCCATTCT
>CAVGVM010000122.1:0-4865 GCA_963632645.1 Lachnospiraceae bacterium
CTGTTTTACTTGATTCTAAGGATAGAAATGGTACTATTTATGATTTAACTTTGGAGGATTTTCTAAGTACGTACTTGAAAGTAGGGATTGATCCTGTTGTACCTCTTGTTAAAACTACTAGTAAAAAAGGAATGACTGCAACTTCGGTAATAATTGATACTATGGCTGCTTTTAAAAATAAAAATTTACTTGAGCAATTTAGTAGTGATGAAGCTATTGCTTATAATACTATTAATAATAATTATAATGATATTGTAATAGATGGTAAATATAAAAGTAATGTTTTTGGAGCGGTTATTTATAATCCTAAGACTAGTGTTGATTTAAAAATTAAAGATGATGATGTTTTTGTAAATATTGATATTAGTATTGATTCTAAAATAATAGAAATTAGTGATAAGGTTGATTTGACTGAGAAGAAGGTTCAAAGTGCTATAAAGAAGGAGATTAATAAAGAGTTAAAGTCTTATATTTATAGTTTGATTGATTATTCAAAAAGTAATAATACCGAGACTTTGGGGCTTAAGAATAGTATTTATAAAAATTATTATAGGTATTATTCTAAATTTAAAAACAAAAATATTTATGATGAGGCAAAATTTACTATTAAGATAACTAATTATATGTATAGATTTGGAAATATAAATAAAGGAGCATGATACTATGAATGAAAAAATTAGTAGTGGTGAGGTTATGGCTATATGTGTTGGAATAATATTTGCGATGTTTCCTGGATTTGCTAATTCTTTAATACTTATAAGTTCTAAAAATGCTTCTCTTTTATCGCTAGGAATTTCATTTGTTCTTGGATTTATACCTATTTTTATGATTATGTATATAAGTATGAAGATTGATACTAATTTTTTCAAATTTTCTACTGAGAATTTTAAAGTATTTGGGTATGTTCTTAATATATTACTTTTGATGTTAGCGATTTTTACTATTTTTATAAGTACTTGGTTAATGATGGATTTTATAATTAGTCAGTTTCTTACTAGAAATTCTTATTATTTGATTGCTGTTTTTATTTCAATAATTTGGGCTTTTGTAGTAAATCAAGGAATTGAAACTTTGTCTAGAACCATATTTTTGATTTTTATTATTTCTGTTACTGTAATAGTTCTTCTTTTACTTACTTTGATTCCTTATGTTGATTTAAATAATTTAAAGCCTTTTGTGGATGTTCCTTTTAAAAAGATTTTAAATAGTTCTTTTGTTTTTTTGTCTACTTCTATATCTCCGATATTTTATATTTTGGGATTAAAGTATATTACGAAAGATAAGAAAAACTTTTCTAGAAAGATTTTGGTGAGTTATATTATTGCTTCTTGTCTTATTTTTATGATACTATTTTTTATTATTTCGGTTTATGGTATAGAACTTGGTAGTATTTTAACTTATCCGGTATATGGTCTTTTTAAAAAAGTACAGATATTTGGTTTTATTGAGCGAATCGAAAACTTTGCTGCAATGTTTTTAATAACTGCTTTTTTTGCTCAAATATCTTATTTTGTATATGTTATTAAAAATAATATTTCATATATGTTTGCGATTAAAAGTTCTATAAAGCAGAATATTCTTACTTATGTTATTGCTATTATAATTCCTATAGTTAGTATATATTGTTTTAAGAACTATAGTTTGTCTTTATATATAAGCTATGTTCCTTATGTGTTAGTAATCTTTTATGTTATTTTAATTATTTATTTTGTTAAATGTTTATTTATAAGAAAAAATACTAGTTAGTTTTGGATAACTAGTATTTTATTTTTGGACTTTTTTAGTATTTTATTTTTATTATTTGTGTATGTTTTATTATTTATTTTTTTTGTTGTTATTTGTGTCTATTTTATCATTTGTTTTTGAATTATTATCAATATTTGATTCATTGTTTATATCTTTTAGAGATTTGGGATTATAGTTTATTATATTTTGTTTTCTTAAGGATTCATAAAGTGCTGGGGCTCCGATTAATGAAAAGAATGATACCCATAGCGAATTTATTATATTTAAATTAAAGAACCATATTAAAAATAAGGGACCAAATGTGAATGTTGATATGAAGTTTATTAGAATTACTTGGTATTTTTTCTTTATGTGAAATATTGTTTTTATTTTTTGGATAAGAGCCATTTCAAATACTGAAAAGACTATGCTTATTGATAACATTTTTATTAATGATTCTGAAATTATGTTTTCCATATAGGCCTCCTTATTTAAATGGAATACTATTTATTTCTTTGACCATTTCGTCTGCGATGTTTGAGCATTCTAATTTTTTATATAGTTCGTATAGTTCCATTATTTGTTCTTTTTCTTCCATGGTTATGTAATCTTTTTTCTTTATTTCTGCATATCTTTCTGCTATGTGCATTTTTAAATTTGAGCAGGCTTGGTTTTCTAAAGTGTCTATCTTTTTTATGTATTTTGATATTTTTCTATATAGATGAGTTATGACTGTTACTATTAGTGAAAATAGTATTTCAATCCAGTAATTAATTATAAATGAGATCATATTAATCACCTATTATATTATATTGTTAGTTTGTTTTTATTATTATAATAAATGTAATGTCTTTGATAAAAAAAAAATTAAGTTTTGATACTGGTGTCTATGTATCTTTATACTTAATTTTTATTTTTTTAGTCTAGATTAAATTTTGTTTTTGCTTTGTTTATTTGTTTTGAAATGTTACAAAGTAATAAATTTGTCTTTTTACATGTCTTTTAATGTTAAAGCAACTTTCTTTTTATCTTTATTTATTTCTAATACTTTACATTTTATTATGTCTCCTACTGAAAGGATATCACTTGGATGTTTTACGTAATTATTACTTAAATTTGATATATGGATTAAGCCATCGTTTTTTAGTCCTATATCTACGAAGGCTCCAAAGTCTACTACGTTTCTTACTGTTCCTTCTAGTATCATTCCTTCTTTTAGATTATCTATTGTAAGAATATCACTTTTAAGAGTTGGTTTTATGAGTTCATCTCTAGGATCTAGCAATGGTTTTTCTAGTGATTTTATTATATCTTCTAGGGTATACATATCTATGTTTAATTCTTTTTGTAATTTTTCTTTGTCTACGTTTTGTAATTTTTCTTTTAATGTGTCTGTGCCTAGTTCATTTAAATTTGAATTTATTATTTCTAATAATTTATATGTTTTTTCATAACTTTCTGGGTGGATACTGGTTTTGTCAAGAGGATTTTCTCCGTCATTTATTCTTATGAAGCCTATGGCTTGTTCGTATACTTTGTCTGATAGTTTTGTGCTTTTTTTGAGTTCTTCTCTGGTTTTGTATTTTCCTTTTTCTTCTCTTAGTTTTATTATTTTATCTATTGTTTTTGAGGTTAATCCTGAGATATGAGATAAAATTGCTTTGGATGCTGTATTTATATTTACTCCGACACTATTTACTACACTATCTACGACAAAGTCTAGGGCTTCGGTTAATTCTTTTTGTTTTACATCGTGTTGATATAGGCCTACTCCGATTGACTTAGGATCTATTTTTACAAGTTCTGATAAGGGATCTTGTAGTCTTCTTCCTATTGATATAGCACTTCTTTCTGAAACATTTAACTTAGGAAATTCTTTTATTGCTAGGTCAGATGCTGAATAGACGCTTGCTCCGGCTTCGTTTACAATAATATATTTTGTATTTGTTCCTTTGATTAGGTCTGCTATGAAGGCTTCACTTTCTCTAGATGCTGTTCCATTCCCAATTGCTATTACATCAATATGATATTTGTTTATTAAGTCTTGAACATGTTTTTTGCTTTTTTCTTTTTCATTTTGGGGTTCATGCGGGTAGATTACACTTATGTCTAGCACTGTTCCTGTTTTATCTAAGACTGCTAGTTTACACCCTGTTCTAAAGGCTGGATCGAATCCTAGTACTGTGATTTCTTTCATTGGTGGAGAAAGTAATAAGTTTTTTAGGTTGCTTGAAAAGTTTTCTATTGAGACTTCACTAGCGTTATCTGTTAATTCACTTCTTATTTCTCTTTCTACTGATGGTAAAATTAGTCTTTTTAAACTGTCTTTTATGGCATTTATTACTAAATTACAAACTAATGAATCTTTATTTTTTATTATTTTCTTTTGTAGGTAGTCTTCGATTTGATCTTGATCAAAATTTATTTTTACATTTAGTATTCCTTCTTTTTCTCCTCTGTTTAAGGCTAAAATTCTGTGAGGTTTTACGTGTTTTATTTGTTCTTCATATTCATAATACATTTCATATGTTTTGTTTTCGTCTTCGGTTTCTTTTCCTTTTTTAATTTTACTTTTTATTGTTCCATTTTTTACAATGTAGTTTCGTATATATTTTCTATAGTTTGCATTGTCAGAAATATATTCGGAAATTATATATGAGGCTCCTTCTAGTTTTTTTTTTGCACTTTCCACTTTACATTTATAGGTTTTTGCTATGTCTTCTGGGGTTTTATTAAGTGGAAAAGAAAGTATTATTTTGGCTAGGCCTTCTAGGCCGTCTGCGATTGCTATTGTTGCTTTTGTTTTTTTCTTTTCTTTATATGGGCGATATAAATCTTCTATTTCTACTAGTTTTGTAGCACTTAGAATTTTTTGTTTTAATTCATCAGTCATCATATCTTTTTCTTCAATTAATCTGATGACATCTTCTTTTCTTTTTAAGAGATTTATTTGATATTGATAAACTGTTTCTATTTTTTTTATTTTTGTTTCGTCTAGTCCATTGGTAGCTTCTTTTCTATATCTTGCTATAAATGGAATAGTGTTTCCTTCTTCTAGTAGTTTTAATGTATTTAATATTTGTTTTTCTGTTATGTTTTCTTCAAGTGCTATTTGTTTTACTATTGTTTCATTCATTTTT
>CAVGVM010000123.1:0-2100 GCA_963632645.1 Lachnospiraceae bacterium
CCAATTAAGTGTACCGTCTTTCCTTCTACTTTTTCTACTAAAGCAACATGTTCTCTTGAAGCATAGACTATTACATCTCCTGGTTGTGGTGTGTAACCCGATCCTTGTCTATGATGTTCAGCTGGTTGTACTTTTCTATAGCTATTGGCCATGCAGTTATATCCCTTGACATTATCTAGTTTGCCTGTTTCTTTTAATATATATGTAACAAATCCAGCACACCAAGCGGTACAAGTTCTACCATTACCACAAGCTTCTATATAATTCTTTAGTAATTCTGATCTTTCAGTTGATGTTGATTTATTCCATTTTTCATATTCTTCATTTGCTCTTGCTACTACATCTCCAGAACCAGAACTGCTAGAAGTACAAGTACTTGAGGTTCCTGATGCTTTTTTTGCTATTACTCCATCAGAATCATAGTCATCATATTGACTTTTAGTCCAAGTTTTAGACTTATATTCTTTTGCTACATTATAGTCTCCAGTTACGTAAAGAGCAAATTCTGCTTTTCTTCTTCTTTCAAGCCCTAACATTCCTCCATTGGTACAGCCTTTCATTGCTTGCCATACTTTTGCTAAATCACCAGAGGTTGCTGCGGTTGCTATTCCTTTGAAATATGTTCCGCATCCATTGAATGCCATACTTGTAAGGGCATCTTCTTGATATTTTTCTAGATTAACTCCAATGAATTTTGGTTTAATAACACCATTTCTTTTTGAATCTATGGCTTTATCTTCTGCTGCATCTACTTCTGAAACACTAATACATTGTCCTAATTTTAATCCTGGTATGTAGTCTGATGTTACTCCGTGTCCTATTGTTACTCTATCTCCGGAGTTTTGATATGCTTTATATTGTGTTTTTGCACTATCACAATAGCCTCCGGAACCTTCAAAAACATTTATAAATTCTCTTATATTGGTGGAATTTCCATCTCCTTGATTATTGTCTGTTTCACAACAATCGCTGTTGTCTGAGCTTGTATAATTGCTAGTTTTTCCACATATTTGGTTAAATCCTTCTTCACCTATATAACGAGCTTCTTTACTTTTACTAAATTCGCATTTGGAAAGATCTCCACTTGCAGAATCATCTATACAGTCTTCATATCCTTGATCTGAATATCCAAAAAATGGATTAGCACTTAAGTATTTCCCTTCTGAGTCCCTAAGTTCAAGATGTAGGTGGTTTCCTGTTGATCTTCCTGTTGAACCTTCAGTTCCTATTTTTTGACCTTGAGTTACTTTATCGCCTTTTTTTAATCCAGATTCAAATTTAGACAAATGTCCATATCTAGTTGTGAAGTTTCCATGATCTATTAAAATAGTGTTACCCCAACTTCCGTTATATCCTATTTCTTTAATGGTTCCAGCTTGTACTGCATATATTGAAAGATTACTTCCGTTTACATAAACATCTGTACCATAGTGAAATTTTTTTGTTCCAAGGGTTGGATGAACTCTCCATCCTGAGGTACTACTAACTGTATATTTATTTTCTCCAAAGGGACTTGTCATGCTACATAGAAATTCTGTTGCATCAGTTCCATTTACGTCGTAATCAGTTGCTCCACACATAGATGCTACTGTTGCGGCAGTTGTTCCTCCAAAGATTGCTGCCATTATTAAGGCTAAAAGTAATAAGACTGGTATTATTGTTATGACTATTATTTTTACTTGTATTGGAGCTACCATCCATGCTTTTTTTAATAAACTTTTTTTTGCAGTGTTTAAATTTGGTCCTCCTGCACTACTGCCACTTTCTTTGTTTTTCCCCATCCCAAATCTTGATTTTACCATTTCTCTTCTTCTTGTAAATGGGTTTAGTGCTCCTGATGGGCTTTTTTTGTTGTTATTATTTTTGTTTTTATCTGGTATTTTATCTCTTCTATCGTCTTTTTTATTTGTTCCTCCACCTGGAAGTGGATTTCTTTTTTGATTTTGGTTGTTTTGTCCTTTATTTTTGTTTTGATCATTTTTATTTTTATCGCCTAGACCATCTTTTTTATTTTTGTTTCCTAGTTTGTTTTGGCCTTTGGCTGGGTTATTGTTATTATTTTTATGTTTTGGTAATCCTAGCCCCGGATTGTTTTCTTTG
>CAVGVM010000124.1:0-4857 GCA_963632645.1 Lachnospiraceae bacterium
TTTCAAAAGTCTTACAAATTTTTCAATTCTTTCATTATCATTATTATTTTTCCAAAAAACACTATCATTAAATATAAAATAACTTTTACCTAATTTTTTATGCAATTCTTCTATTTCGTTTACTACCAATTCTATTGCTTTTTCCGTTTTTTTATAATCCATTAATTTTATATGGCAAAATGCACAATTATAAATACATCCTGTGGATGCTTCTAAATTTATGTAATGCCCTTTCTCCCGAATTTCGATTTCACGATCTACACCACAAATAACGCTATCTTTTTTTATTTTCTCCCCTAAGTCAGGAAAAATTTGATTAATCTCATAAATATTTTGAATATCAACCACATCTTCAATAAAAGTATATTTTTTTAAAATTTTTTCTTTATTCATGAAAGCAAATGGACCAATTAAATAAATTTTTTTATCTGTTCCTTTACACATATTTTCGAACAAACAAATTCCATATTCAAAATCTTTATAATTAGTTTTATAAATAATAATGTCATTTTCCATTATTTTATCATATATAGGGATTAATTTTACATAATCATTATTTTTTAATAAATACAAATTTGTGCTATAACCCCTATTCAGTAAACAATCTGATAATTTACCAACTGATAAAGAACATGCTGATTGTGAATATAAACTTCTAAAATAACAAATTCCAATTTTATTCATAGTTACTCCTTTAATGCCCCAATTTACACTTTTTACATATTAGTGGACTACTCTTTTCTTTATTATATAGTGAATCTCTTATATTGTTATATACATCGCTATTCCAAACATCGCTTATTGTATTATTATTAACATCACCAACAACTGTCGAATGAGACCAGTCTTGACAACAAAATATAACTCTCCCATCAGATAGTATATGCATTCTTTCCAATGGTCTGTTCTGTTCACAATATGAAACATCTTCATTATATATATTATTAGATTTATATGATACATTGTCACTTCTATCTAAGAATCCCCATCTTTCAAAATTAAACCCTAATTCACCACACATTTTTTCCATATCTATAAATTCTTGCTCACCTATCTCACCATTATCAATCATGACTATTGAAATAATAGTATTAGACTTACTCATTATATTACTAATTTTTTTTAACTTTTCAAATGTTTTTGTATAATTTAAACATGGCATCATTCTATTATAGGTTTCTTTTTCATATCCAAAAATACTTAATCTTAATTCAGTAATATTAAGATTACTCATTTCTATAATATCCTCTTCTCTCATCATTGAAACATTTGATGATATTTCAATTTCTAATTTTTTAAATTTGTTTCTAATTTGTTTTACTTTATTAATAAAGTCTACATCTAAAAATGGTTCATTATTCAGATATGGTATTATTCTTTTTAATTTACTTTCATCAATCTCATTTAAAATTTTTTCAAATAATTCATTTGTCATTTTTTTATGTGAATAATTCATATCTTTGTATGGACAAATCAAGCAATTTGAATTACATTCATTATGAAATTGTATTTCTATAACTTTTGGATAATCAGACATAATAACTCACTTCCTCTGCCATATATTGTACCAAAATTCTAGTGAAAAGTCATTAGTTAAATTTTTGTTTACATTTTCTTGTTTTTTTATATAATTCATTTAATCATTAATAATTTTTAATTATTCCTAAAGTTATTGAAAAAATAACAAATTAAAACTTAATATAAACTCAAAATATTACTATTAATAATTTCATTAAAAATTATAAAACTTTTAGCAACTTACATCCACTCTCAAAATTATTCATTGTAAAAATATCACTATTTTTTGTAATAACTAGCAATGTGCCTCCAAATCCTCCGCCACATACTTTGGTTGCCAAATATTTATCATTAAATAAAATTTTCATTTTCATTGTAGCAATATCCAATCCTCTGTCTTGTGATTTTATTGTGTAATAATTTTGTAAAAATCGACTGGACGAAATTCCACTTTCATTAATTAATCCTAAAATTGTTTCAATACTATTATTTTCTTTCACTAATTTCATAAATTTAATTACTCTTTTATTTTCCATAAAATAGTGATATGCTCTTAATACTGCTCTATCTGGTAAATTTTTGGAAATACTATTTATTTCATCTTTAAATCTTTCGTATGGTACTTCTCTTAAGTTTCTCTTATGAAAATAATTTGCTACTAATTTCATTTCTTCAGAGATTTGTTTATAATCATCTATTAGTTTTTCATGCTTTTCCCCTGTATCCATGATATATATGCTATATCCAAAATCTGAAAAATTAAAATTTATTTTTTCTACCTCCGGCTTTTCTAGATTTTTAAAATCTATTTTTATTAATCCAGTACTTAAACATGCAATCTGATCCATTAAGCCACTATTTTTACTTAAATATTTATTTTCTATTTTTTGAGATAATTTCGCCATTTCTAAATTTGATAAGCCCTTATTATATAACTCATTAATAGCTTTAATTATTGAAAGAGAAAATGAAGCAGAAGAACCCAATCCAGAACCTGATGGAATATTTGAATTTATATAAATAGAGATACCCTTATTTATTATAGCTAAATTTAATTCTTTTAAGATTCCTATAATTATTTTTGTTGACATCATTGAAAAACTATTTTCAATAATACTATAATTATTTTCAATTACTATCTTTCCATAATTTTTTGATGTAATAGATATGAAATTATTTTCTGTTACTGATGCATTAACTTGAGAATTTAAATTAATTGGAGAACATATTACTTTCCCGTTTTGATGATCTGTATGATTTCCTAATATCTCTATTCTACCTGGAATTATAAATTTAACATTATTTTTGTTCATAAACTTCACCTATATTAAAAACTCTTTTTAAAGATTTGCTCTTTGGATTTCTATTTTCATCAACAATGCCATTTTTCTCACTTTCTATATCATTATATTGTGTGTATATAGCTCCACATAATCCATTGTTTGTATTATTTAATATTTCATTTTGTAAACATTTTTTTATTTTTTCTAAATATTCTTTTTCAGATTTTAAATTTTTGTATGTATAACCTCCTGCATCACCATAGGAATAACCGCCATATTCTGATAATATTGTAGCTCTATTTTGTTTATCTTTTTTATATCTATATTTTATAAAATAACAATGGTCTGACTTTAATTCTCCATATTGTTGATCATACCAACCACTGCAAGGATCAATGATTCTTGTTGAATCTAATGATCTTACATAATCATACAATCTGATTGAATCATATTGACCCCAGCCTTCATTAAATATACTCCACATACAAATTGATGGAAAATTATACAGATAGTTTATAGTATCATGTATTTCTTCTTCAAAATTAGTTTTTGCTTCTTCATTTTGTCTTTTTAAAATTTTGTAATTATTATCTTGTAATTTTAATGGTAAAATTAATGGTGCTTTCACTACAAAATTGTTATAATTTCCACCACCATTAACCATATCCTGTATAACTATAATACCAAGTTTATCACACAAATAATAGTATATTGCTGGCTCTATTTTTACATGCTTACGTATAGTGTTAAACCCCTGTGATTTTATAAAGGACAAGTCATTTAATACTGTTTCAAATGTGTCTGGAGTATATAAACCATTTTTGTAATATCCTTGTTCCAATATACCATTTAAAAAAATTGGTTTATTGTTTAGAAAAATATATGGAATATTGTTAATTGTATCTATTTTTATTTCTCTAAACCCAAAATATGTTTTAACGTTATCTTCACCATATTTTATATCTACATCATATAAATTTGGTGACTCTGGAGTCCATTCTTTTACTTTATCAAATTCTATAATAGTATTTTGATTAACTGGAATTGTGTATTGTTTTGTTCCAATTTTTATCAAACACAAGCCATCATTATTAGTTTCTACAATTATAGATATTCTCTTTTTATTTATGTCTGGAGTAATTTTTACATTTTTTATATAATACTCTGGAACATTTTCAAGCCATACAGTTTGCCATATTCCACTCTGACATTGATACCAAATTGTATTTGGTTTTAATGATTGTTTTCCCCTTGAAAGTTCACTTTTTTCTGTATAATCTTTTACTTTTATTTCTACATCAATTTTTTTATCTTGTATATAATTTGTTATGTCACAACTAAACGGAGTATAACCACCTACATGATGCTTTACATGCTGATTGTTAATAAATACATCACATATTTGATCTACTGCTCCGAAATTTAAAAGTATTTTACCTTTTCTAACACTCTTTGGAAGCATTACTTCTCTTTTATACCATAATTCTTCATTTGGTTTTAATACTTTTGATACACCACTTAATTTTGCTTCTGGAGAGTATGGTACGTTTATAAAACCTTGGTAATCAATATTTTCCTCTACATCTGGTACAATTTTATATTGCCATTTTCCATCAAGTATAATGTAATTGTCTCGCTTTAATTGTGGTCTTGGATAATTTAAATCTATATTTTTCATTTTAAACTCCTCCTTTTGACTTGTGCTCTAGAATTTTTATATATATTTTTTTCTTTATAAAAATTAACCTTATATTTTGTTTTTAATCATAAAATTTCTGTAAACTCATAACTTATTATTATTGAAATATAATTCTGCTCTACTATATTTGCCAGTATATTCTAATTTAAAGTTTCCTTTTGTATAATTATTTACTGTTTTTTTCCAAAAAGCCTCTGCTACTGGTGATGATGGAACAACTTTTATAGTCCAGTTACCTTTATATATATCAAAAACTTTACTTACTGCTTCTTCTCCAATTTTGTTTCCTTTATAATTATTTAAAATAAATATTTCACTTATTTCATAATTATCTTTCAAATTATTATCTATTAATAC
>CAVGVM010000125.1:0-5321 GCA_963632645.1 Lachnospiraceae bacterium
TTCTAATAGTTATGGTAACTATAGTAATACTAATTATCAAAATAGTGATTATAATAATAATTATGGACAAAACGATAGTTATCAAAGTAATAATAGTAATTATAATACTTATGGTAATGTTAGTTATAATAATATAGATACTAAGACTAATAATAAAAAATCTATCATTAATATATTTAAAAGAAATAAAAATAAGGATAATGATGATGAAATAATGCAATTTAGTGATGAAGATTTTAAGAATAGTTATTTAAATATGCAAAAGTATGATCAAAATGATGAGATAAATCAAATAATGGATAATAAACATTCGGATTCTTGATTCCTGTAAAACATTTTACAGGTTTTCTTTTGTTTTGGTGATTAATTTGTTATAATAATATTAGAAGAAGGAGGAGCATTATATGACATTTGTTAATGTTGGCAAGAAACTTAGTGATAATTCTTTAGATTTAAAAGTAATAAATAATATAAAGGCATTGGGAATAGACATGATAAATGAGGCTGGTTCTGGACATCCTGGAATTGTGCTTGGAGCGTCTCCAATAATGTATAGATTATATAGTAATCATTTAGTATTTGATTCGAAAAATCCAGATTGGGTTAATAGAGATAGATTTGTTATGTCGTGTGGACATGGGTCTGCACTTTTATATGCAACACTTTTTATGAGTGGTTTTGATTTGACGATAAAAGATTTAAAAGAATTTAGAAAATATGGTTCTAAAACACCGGGACATCCTGAAGTTGGGGTTACTCCTGGGGTTGATGCTTCAACTGGTCCTTTAGGGCAAGGTCTAGGAAATGCAGTTGGTATGGCTATAGGAGAGGCTTATTTAAATCAAAAATTTAAGAATTTAAAGAGTAGTTTAATTAATCATTATACTTATGCTTTAGTAAGTGATGGCGATTTAATGGAGGGTGTCTCTTCAGAAGTTGCATCTTTGGCTGGAGATCTTGGTCTTGGAAAGTTAATTGTCTTATATGATGCTAATAATGTAAGTTTAGATGGTTCATTAGATGATGTTTTTAGTGAAAATGTATTAGATAAATATAAAGCAATGGGTTGGGACACTCATAGTTTAGATGATGCTTATGATTTTGAAACTTTTGATAGTTTAATTGAAAAAAGCAAAAGTGTATCTGATAAACCATCTTTAATAAGAATAAAAACTGTTATTGGTAAGGATTCTAAATATCAAAATACTAATTTAGTACACGGAAAGCCGTTATCTAAAGAAGATATAAAAAGAGTAAAGCAAAAGTTAGGAATAAGAGATGTATCATATACAGTTTTATCTGATGCTTGTAATTATATGAAAGATAATATTGAAAGTAGAAATAAACAAGCAATTGCTAAGTGGCAAAAAACTTATGAAAGATTAATTAATAAGTTAGATAAGAGTTTAGTTAAAGACTTTGAGAATATAGTTTCATTAAATAAAAAAATGAATTTAAAAAATAGTATCTTTAAATTTAATCCTGAAAAGGAATATACTGGTAGAGATATGGGTCAATTAGTAATAAATAAGTTAAAGCATAAAGATGTTATGTGTTTAATAACTGATACTGGTGCTTCTACTAAGGCTATGTTTAAAGAAAAAGAAAGATTCACTAAAAAGAATAGATTAGGCAAAAATATTGAATGTGGTGTTAGAGAATTAGGGGCTAGTGCTATAGCAAATGGTCTTGAATTAATGGGAATTAGGACTATTACTTCAACTTTTTTAGCATTTTCTAATTATATGATACCTAGTATAAGAATGGCTAGTTTAATGAATTTAAGTAATATATATATCTTTACTCATGATAGTGTTTTAATTGGGGAAGATGGTCCTAGTCATCAACCGATAGAGCAAATTGATATGCTTAGATTAATTCCAAATGTTAATGTATTTAGACCATGTGATAGAAATGAGGTAATAGGTAGTTTTCAAAATGCTCTTACTAAAAGTGGACCCACAGTAATAGTACTTAGTAAAGATATTTTACCATTATGTGAGCATACTGATATCAAAAAGACAATGGATGGTGGTTATATCCTTGAAGGTGAATCGGAGGAAGTATCTTTAATAGCAAGTGGTTCGGAAGTAAAACTTGCTTTAGATATTCATTCTACTTTAGAAAAACATATGATAAAGTCTAGAGTAGTAAGTATTCCTTCACTTCAAGAATTTGAAAAATTAAAGAGTGATGAACGTGAAAAAATACTACCAAAAGATAGTTTTAAGGTAGTAATAGAGTTATCTTCATGTAGTAGTTATTATAGATTGTTAAATGAAAGTGATTTAGTGTTTAATGTAAAAAATTACATGAAGAGTGGAAATAAATATTCAATAATACATAGATTATCTTATGATGTTGATAGTATTACAAAAGAAATATTAGATAGTTTTAAGCAAAGAACGTAGGGGCATTACCGTGTTCTTTTTTTTCTGTATTACTAGTATTATTATAAGTATTATTATTTGTGTTTGTATTAGTACTGTTAGTAATAGTTTTATCTTTAGAGTTTATTTCTTTAACGACACGAAACATAGTTCTAGCGTTATTCCATATAGGTTTTGCTTGGTAAAAGACTGGTATGGCTTGATTTATTACCCCAAGAGTTTTACTAGCACCATTTAATATTCCTGAAAATGTAACTTTTGTTGCTCCGGCAGTTGTTGCTGCAGCACTTCCAAGTTTTGATCCGCCAAATAATGAACTAAATCTAGGTAGTGGGCTAGCAGTACTCATAATTCCAGGATTAAGGGGAGCAGCACGCATAAATGATGAAGTTGGATTAAAATAAGTATAATTATTATTCATAGAAAACCTCCTAATACAATATATGTAATTATATATAAAATGCAACAAATAAGAAAAATTTTTGTTATTAAAAAACTTTGCAAATTTTAGGAAAAATAATAGATATTTTCTAGAAAATAGAAATTTTTTGATTATAATTAAATCGTAAAATAAATAATTTTTGCTTCTTTCAAGTTGACTATATTTTGCAAGTGGGGTAAAATTAATATGATAATAGGTGGAGGTGTACTTATGAATGGACAAAATCAAAATTTAAATGATATGCCAGAATATAATAGTGAAAACGTTAATATGCAGAATGTAGAACAACCTGCTCAAGAAGAGGGAGTAGAACAAGTTTTAACATCGACAAAAGAAGGATTAAAAGCTGATACTTTAAAAAGTAAAAAGGTAAAGTATAAATATAGAGTAGAAAATCAAAAGGGTAAGAAATTTTATGGTTATTTAGATGCTTATAATCAGGCTGAGGTAATTGCTTATCTTGAAAATGAAGGTTATAAAATAATTAAGATTGAGGCTCAAAATTCTGTACTTAATATGCAAATTGGGGGTGGTAAGTTAAGTTATTCAGAATTATCATTTTTACTTACTCAGTTATCTACATATTTAAAGGCGGGAATTCCTTTAATTGATTCAGTAAGAATTTTGGAGAAACAATCTGTTAAGGCTGAGAAAAAGAGAATTTATTCTAATATTATTTATGAGTTATCTAAAGGAGAAAGCTTCTCTAGTGCTTTAGCATCACAAGGAAGTGCCTTTCCATTATTACTTATTAACATGGTAAGAACTGCTGAGTTAACAGGAGATTTGCCTGAAATACTTGATGATATGAGAGATTATTATGAATCTATAGATAAAACAAGAAAAGCTGCTATTAGTTCTATGATTTATCCATCAATATTATTTGTATTTGCAATATGTGTACTTGTTTTTATATTAGCATATGTAATGCCATCATTTGTATCTTTTTTTAATCAACAAAATGTAGAGCTCCCAACTATTACAAAAATTGTTTTGGCTACTAGTGGTTTCTTAACAGCACATAAGTTTGTAATAATTGGAGTTTTAGTAGGACTTGTTGTAGGATATATATTACTATTTAAATATGTAAAAGGATTTAGAAAAACTATGCAAACTATTGCTATGAAGTTACCTGGTTTTGGTAAGATTATTATTTATAGAGAAGTTACTATGTTTACTAAGACATTTGCTTCTTTACTAAATCATAATGTATTTATTACAGATTCTATGACAATACTTAGTTCTGTTTCTAATAATGAAGTATTTAAAGATATAATTAATGAGTCATTAGAGTATTTAGCTAAAGGTGCTAAGATCAGTGATGCTTTTGAAGATAAATGGGCTTTTCCAATTGTTGCTTATGAAATGTTAGTTACTGGTGAAAATACTGGTAGACTTCCTATGATGATGAGTTATGTTGCAAATTATTATCAAGATTTACATGCTAATCTAGTTAAAAGAATAAATACTTTTATAGAACCATTACTTATTATATTTATAGCAATTATAGTTGGTATAATTGTTGTATCAGTAGTTATTCCAATGTTTGGTATGTATGATGCTGTATTATAGGAAATAATTATGAATAGTTTAGATATAATATATTTAGTAATATTCTTTATATTAGGGCTGGTATTTGGTTCATTTTATAATGTTGTAGGATTAAGACTATGTAAGAAGGAAAGTTTAATTTTTCCTTCTAGTCATTGTCCTAAATGTAATCATAAACTTAAATTTTATGAACTTGTTCCCGTATTTTCTTATATATTTTTAAAAGGAAAATGTAAAAATTGTAAAGAAAAAATAAGTATTATGTACCCAGTTATAGAGTTTTTTACAGGAGTACTATTTGCTTTAAGTTATTATGTTTATGGAATTAGTCCAGAGTTAATACTTTCTTGTTTACTTTGTTCTTTATTTATTATAGTAACTGTAACAGATTTAAATTATTATATAATTCCAGATAGTATTATAGTATTCTTTGGTATAAGTATATTTGTTTATAATATATTTACTAAAGGAATACTTGATGCTTGTACTTATGTAGTTTATGGAGTTATTATGTTTTTACTTATGTTTTCCTTAATGAAACTTGGTAATTTTCTATTTAAAGAAGAAAGTTTAGGTGGAGGAGATATAAAACTAATGGCTATACTAGGAATGACAGTAAAACCTTTAGTAGCAGTTTTATCTTTATCACTAGGGGCTTTTCTAGCACTTCCTGGTTCACTTTATTTATTAATTAAAAATAAAGATAAAATAATTCCTTTTGGACCATTTATAGTAGGGGCTTTTATAATAGTAATGTTATTAGGAATAGATACAAGTGATATAATTAATTATTTAATGAATAAATAAAAGGCTCTTTGTCAAATAGTGGGTATAAGCCCAAAAAATGATAAAGAAATTTGAACAAGTTAGTGTATTTAAAGCGCTCCACGATTGAGTGGGGTTTTTTATATGAGATAATATTCTTGTAACATTAGTTA
>CAVGVM010000126.1:0-3914 GCA_963632645.1 Lachnospiraceae bacterium
TAGAAAAGCAAAATATAGTTATTTCATCGAAGAAGAACTAGAATGTGGAATAGAACTACTAGGAAGCGAAGTAAAATCAATCAGAGAAGGCTCTTGTAACATAAAAGATAGTTATGCAAGAATAAAAAACAATGAAGTATACGTAATAAACATGTTCATAAAAAAATACAGCCATAGTTCCGAAGTATTCACACAAAGTGAAACAAGACAAAGAAAACTACTACTTCACAAAAAAGAAATAAAAAAACTATCAGAAAAAATCTCAAAAGAAGGATACACCCTAATACCACTAAAAATATACTTTAACAACAAAGGAAAAGCCAAACTACTTCTAGGAGTATGTAAAGGTAAAAAAAATTATGATAAAAGAGAAACCATAAAAGAAAGAGATTTAAAAAGAAAAATAGAAAGAGATTTAAAAAATTATTGAGGAACAAATATGAATAAAGAAATAACCAGTAAAGAAGAAAAACTCCTAACAAAAGGAGAAGAAACAACAATAAAAACCAACATAGAACACCTAAAAACCTATAATGAAAAAATAATAAAAGAAAATATATTCTTAGAAATAACCAAAGATATACCAATAGATTTCTATATAAAAACATCCAAAGGTTCAAACATAAGTTACATAAAAATATCAGAAGATGGTCCCGAAACATATAAAATAGAAAAAAATGAATATCTAGGAACCCTAAAAACAAGATAGACTCTAAAAAAAGAGTCTTTTAATATACAAAAAAACTTATCATATAATTAATTATGAATAGCGAAGAAGTAAAAAAAAGACTAAAAACTTTAAAAATAGAAGACATAATTTGGGTAATATACATAGGAATAATAATAGCAAGTTGGTACTCAAACAACCTAGAAAGAGATTATTTTATAAATGGAAACCACCAAAGCAAAGAAAAATATAGAAAAATAATAATAACTATCTTCATAATCCTAATAATATGTTACCTATATTTTCTAAATGACTCATACCAAGACATAAAAAACTTAAAAAATAATGAAACAACTACCAAAAAAAATCTCGTATATCTATCATTCATAGGCTCATTACTAGTAGCAATAAGTGGTTTTATATTCTTATATATAGCAATAAAAGATGAAAAACTAGACATAGAAATAGCCTTTAATTAAGGAGGTAAACTATGCTTCCAAACATTCCTCCCAAACTATTTACATTAAGTGCCGTAGCAGTAGGATATATCTTGTTAGATGATTCAACAGCAAATGAACAAAACGCCCTAGGAAACTGGCTCATGTTAGTAGCACAACTTCTATGTACCAACGCCTTCTATAGACAAGTAAGAGAAGAAAGAGGATTAGAAACCAATAACGCAAAACAAAACACAAACAAAAATACCAAAGAAGAAACAATAGAAATGTTAGAAAAACTCCAAAAAGCCATAGAAAAAGAATTAAAAACAATAAAAAACGAAATGTAAACAAGTGAAAACTAAATCAAAAAAAATTGTAAAAATATCTTTTTGTTATATAATATATACAAGAAGGTGATATTATGTATTGCAAATATTGTGGAAGATTAAACGATGAAGATGCTCTATTCTGCAAAGAATGTGGAATGCCATTTAACAAAGAAGAACAAAACATCCAAGAAGAAAACAATCAAGAACAAGATAACAATAAAAAACAAAATAATAATCCAAACAAACAAAAAACCAAAACAAAGACAAAAAATAAAACAAAAAACAAAACAAAAAGCAAAACCAAAAATAAAACAAAAAAAGAAAAACCAAGAAAAAATAAATATCAAAAAACAGAAAAAGGAATGACCTTTGGTCAAAAAATCCTAATGTTTTTCCTTTTTATAATGGTAATAGGTTTAGCAGGAGTAATAGGACTCGCAGGATACAAGTACTATAAAATGGAACAAATAAAAGTACCAAATCTAATAAATATGACCTACGAACAAGCAGAATTAACCTTAGCTAAAAAAGATTTAAAAATCAAAAAAGTAGAACAAACAACAGAAAATGAATCCCAAGACAACATAGTCCTAAAACAAAACAAAACCCCAGGAAAAAAAGTAAGAAAAAATACCACAATAAAAGTATATATAGGTAAATACCAAAAAACATATCAACTAGAAGACTACACAGGAAAAAATATTAACGAAGTAATGAGTATCTTAGATAGTAATAATATAAAATATAAAATAGAATACAAAGAAACAAATGATTATGACAACTACACAGTAATATCACAAAGTCCAAAAGAAGGAAAAACAATAACCAATAAAAACACAATAACCATTACAGTAGCAAAAAACAAAGAAATACCAAATCAAAATACCAATCAATCAGATACTCAAGATAACCAAAACACCCAAGAACTTAATCAAGATGAAGAAAACAATAATAATACAAATTAAATAGGTGAAAACCTATTTTTCTTTTTCAAAAACATTGAAAAACACCACCAAAAAAGTTAAAATATGAATTAATCAAAACAAAATATTCAAGGAGATGAAATAAAATGAAAGAAATAGAAGTATTAAAAGAACTATATACTGATGTAGAAGAATGTAAAAAAAGATTTAAAGAACAATTCGAATATTTAGGAAGCAGTATTGTCATAGATACATATTATTACGATCCCCTTAGAAGAGAAAACCTAAAACCAAACAAACAAAATCAAATAAATGAATGTTTTAGAATAAGAGAAAAACAAAACAAATATTATATTACATATAAAGTAGATAAATTTGATAACAATAATACTTGGTTATATTCAGAAGAATATGAAACATATATAGGCTCATTAGAGACAATGAATAAAATAATTAGTTCATTAGGCTTTAAAAAGTTATTAACAATAAAAAATAAAAAAACAGAATATGCATCAGAATTATATAGCATAGTTTTAGAAGAAGTAGAACATTTAGGAAACTTTATTGAAGTAGAAATATGTACAGATAAAGAAGTTAATGTAAATCAAATAAAACAAGAAATAGAAAAGTTTATGTCAAATCTAAAATTAGAAACATCGAGTGAACTAAATATGGGTAAACCAGAAATGATGATAAAAAAAGGTTTAATAGATGAATATAAAGATTGAAAAATACTCCCAAAAAAGTTAAAATGTAAAAAAGGAGAAAAATATATGAGAAAAAAAGTAAAAGAAATAACAAATTTAGAAACAAATACCCTAACAGAAAAGAAAAAACAAGCATACTTACAAGAATTAGAAATGAATCCACTTGCCCTAAAACAAGCCTGCTATTTAATCCAAGATGATCAAGAAATGGTAATAAAATCACTACAAAAAAGCCTAGCCAATATTGAATATGCTAGCAAAAACAGAAAAAACGATCCAAAAATAGCAATGATTTTAGCCAAAATTTCAGGATTATATCTTCTAAGTATGAATGAAAAATTTAGAGACAATGATCAAATAATGTTAGAAGGAGTAAAAAGTTCACCATTAGCAATAAGAATAGCAAGTGAAAGATTACAAAATAGCAAAAAATTCATATTACAAGCTGCCAGTGAAGGAAGCACCTGCTACAAAGAAGCAAAAGAAACAATTCAAAAAGATAAAATTTTCATGGCACAAGCCGAAGCAGCACATAACGCTTGGTTAGAAGAAAACATCAAAACACTAGAAAAAAACCAAAAAAATAAGCAAAAAACAAGATAAAACCTCATAAAACAATTGACATATCAATATAATTTGTGTATAATCTATGTTGTAAAAAAGGAAAGAGATGTCCAAATCCACCTGATAGCACATAGCTATAGGTCAAAAGCCAATGAAAACAATTAATAAATATTGATATTTTGGTGGATTAGAGTACATTTCGTACTCTTTTTATATTTTATGGAGGTGTTTAGTATAGCTAAAAAAAGTAATGATTTGTTATGTAATGAACAAATAAGAATTCC
>CAVGVM010000127.1:0-3827 GCA_963632645.1 Lachnospiraceae bacterium
AAACTCTCAACAGGAAAACGATCATTTACCTCATTGTCAGGTTTTAAGATCTTATTAGCAGTCTCACCCTCACAAAAAAGAACATAACTAGAAGAATTAACTTCCGGAGATCTCATAATATAATCAAATATATCATTTACTCTAGAAGAAGCCTTCTTATCAATAATAATAAATTCCAAATGTCCCAAATAAACATTCTTAGGATACCTAACAGAAAAGTTTCTAATAGCCTTAGCAATAGTCTTACCACTAGATTCATATATCAAAGTACTAGCAGTAGCGCTACCATCATTACTACTTTTAATATCCATCACTTGAGCCGTAAGTTTAAACTCATTATTACTATAATCAATTCCCAGAGCCGATACAACTGCCAAATCATTAAGTTCCGAATAACTACAACCACTAAGTAAAAAAATAGATAATCCAAGTAAAATTAATTTTTTCATAACTTGCTCCTTGTATAATTTTTATTTGTCAAAATAGGCATTCTTTTATTATCTTTTTCAATCTTTTCCTTAAATAAAACATTCTTTAAAAACTTTTTATTAAGAGGAATAAGAGGATATAAGTATGGCTTTCCAAAAGAAACCTTAGAAGCCAGTGAAGTAATAAGAAGAATACTTGCTAAAAATATACCAATAATTCCTGTAGTAGTAGCAAAAAGCATAAAGACAATTCTCCAAACTCTAATAGCATTAACCATACCAACATTAGAAAACATAAGCGAAGAAATAGCAGAAAGAGAAATAACAATAACCATAATCGGGGATACAATACCAGCAGAAACCGCAGCATCACCCAAAACAATAGCACCTAAAATCGAAATAGCAGTACCAGATAAATGTGGCATTCGAATATCACTTTCCCTAAGAATCTCAAAAACAAGAGTAAGCCCTAAAGCCTCAACAATCGCTGGAAAAGGAACACCATCCCTCTGAGCAGCAAAATTAGTAAGCAAAGTAACAGGAATAGTCTCATGATTAAAAGTAGTAATAGCAATATAAAAAGCCGGAAGAAGTATAGCAATAAAAAACGCAGAATATCTTATTATCCTAGTAAAAGTAACATTTATATGACTTTGATAATTATCCTCACTAGCATGAAACATATCACTAAAAAAAGTAGGAATAATTAGTAAATAAGGAGAATTCTCAGTCATCACACAAATCCTTCCCTCTAAAAGGGCAAGACATGCAGTATCAGGCCTTTCCGTAGTAGCAATAATCGGAAAAGTACCATGTTTTCCCTCAATACATTCTCTTATATAAGTACTATCTAAAATAGCATCTATATCAATACTCTTAATCTTTTCCAAAACCTCAGAAACCAACTTCTCCTCAGCAATATTATTCATATATAAAACAGAAACCATAGTCTTAGATTGCTTACCAACAATATTCTCCTGTATAACCAAATGATTAGATTTAACCCTTTTCCTAATAAGCCCTAAATTAGTTTGATAATTCTCAGTAAAAGCATCCTTAGGACCACTTATCGATTGTTCAGTAAGAGGTTCAGAAACACCCCTAGATAAATCCTCTCTAGTCTCAATCGCAAAAGGTTCACCTTTCTCAAACATAAGAATAGTAAACCCAGAATTAATCTTAGTATACAAATCCTCCTTATCTTTAATATCAACTATAACATTATCAGGTATCTCACTCTCAAAATGATTATATATATTCTCCCTCGTAATCCTCTTATTAAAATTAGTAATTCGTTTCAAAATAAATTCATTAATACTATCACTTCTACTAACAGAAGTATTAAAAATCAAAAGAATATACTTATTCTTAACCTTAACCTTTCTAAATACAATATCAGGAGAATCAGAAAAATCACTCTTTATCATCTCTATTTGTTTATCTAGCATACCATCACCTTTATATTATTGTGTAAAATAAATAAAAAAACATACTAAAATTAAAATATTAAATTATAATAACAAAAAAATTAATTAAGAAACAAAAGAAAAATATAAAAACTAAAAGATATAACACAAATAAAAATAATTATGATACAATAATATTGTTGCAATAAAAGAAGATAAACGATACTAAAACAAATTATAAACTATTACTCAAAAATTTTGTTAGTTGCTACAATAAAATATTAATAGTAATGGAACTATTTACAAATTTGATTTCTAGTACAGGGATAATTGAGAAAATTTCATTAAAAATTTCAGTCCTGTCTAAAGGAAATAAAAAAAAGTGTTTAATTTTATTTGGAATATTAATTTTCTTTGTGTCAGCATTTTTAAATAATATAACAGCAGTATTAATAGTACTACCAATAATATTTGTCTTATTAAAAGCAATAGGAATAAATCAAAAGTATGTAAATATATTCTTTGCAGTTATACTGGTATTATCAAATACAGGAGGTGCTTCATCTCCAATAGGGGATTTTCCAGCCATAGTGATTATGAATAGTGGAATTACTTCATTTAAAGCATACTTATTTAGAGCATTTCCATTTTTCTTTATTATATCAATAGCATTAATATCTTGGTGGCAATTATTCATAAAGGAAAATGACAAAACAGACAAAAAAAAGAATTTATCAATAGATCTGTTACAAAGTAAATATAAAAATATAGAAGTAAATAAAAAAGTTTTAAATGGATTGTTAGTAATATTTGTATTAATGTTCATATGTTGGAGCACTGTTCCACAAGATTTAATACCACCAGAAGTTATTGCACTGCTTGGATGTGTAATAGGAATAGTATATTCAGCAATGTGTGGAGTTCAAATTAAATCATTGGTTGATTTTAAACCAGTTCTTACAATAGCCTCATTTTTATTTTTAGCTAATGTCATATCACATACCGGAGTATTAACAACATTGGCAAATTTTATGCAAAATATGATAACAAATCCTAAATTACTGCTAATAGTAATTATGTTATTAACATCATTGATTTCTGGTTTATTTGGAGCAGGTCCAGCAGCATCAGCAATGATGCCAGTAATAATTTGTTTGTGCGAGACGACATTCAAAGCTCAATCAGATTGGGTTGCAATAGCATACGCTGCTTCAATATGTGCAGGTAGTTCATTATTTATGTGGTCAGCTACTGCGGGATTCATTTTATCTAAAAATGTAAACGAAGCCAACCTTCTTGATTCTAAAAGGAAAAAAATGATGTGGGGAATATCGAATTATTTAAAATATGGAATTCAAAATTATATAATTCAAATAACTCTTTCAATTGCAATGATAATTGTTGTAATAATGTAAATAAAAAATGCTTTGATTTGTAGTTCAAAATAAAGCATTTTTTGTTTGTAACAACCAAATACGATTTTGCAGAATGGTTCAAGAAAAACAAAAATAATTATAGATAGCACTACTAAAAGGTATATTTAAAAACAATATACTTTTTAAGCAAAAAACAAAATAATATCAAAAAAATAAACAACAAAACAACAAAAAAATTTTCACAAACACAAAAATTTATGATACAATATATTTGTCGTAATAAAGGGAAAGATAAAAAGGAGTATTTATGAAAAAAAGAAGTAACAGTTTATATGTAATAAGTTTAACAATAACATTAATATTATCATTAATAGCAATTGCAGTAGCACTAATACTAATTAATAGTAACAATTTTGAATTATGGAGAACCAGAGCAGGAGAATCTTACATAACTAAATTAATCCTATTCACATTCATATTACCAGTAATAACTTCACTAACCGGAATAGCACTAGGTACAATAAGTATATTTAAACCAAACATAACCCTAACATACATATCAAGTTTTATAATTTCAATATTTGATATATATTGGGTACTAGTAATATTTGTAATTC
>CAVGVM010000128.1:0-5652 GCA_963632645.1 Lachnospiraceae bacterium
CTTATATATATGATAGCATAAAAAACGCATAATTTCTCATGCGTTTATCCTGGTTGGGTTACATGGCTCTTTTGAATAGTTTTTCTAGTTCGTAGTAAGTATAATTGATAATTGTGGGTCTTCCATGGGGACATGTGTATGGGTTTTGACATTTTAGAAGTGTTTCTAAAAGTTTTTCTGCTTCTTCTAGGGAGATATAGTCATTGGCTTTGATAGCCATTTTGCATGAGAGATTTATGGCTATTTTTTCGTTAAATTTTTCTTTTGAAAAGTCATTTTCTTTGATGACAATTTCTATTATTTTTCTTAATGATTCTGTTATGTATCTTGGGTTAAGCCATTTTGGGTGTTTTCTTATTACTATGGTGTTTTGTCCAAATTCTTCGTAAGTTATTCCTATATTTTCTATGATACTTTTTTTATCTTTTAATTCTAGGAATTCTTCGTTTGTGAATTCTAGTTTTATGGGGATTAGAACTTCTGTTAATTCTTTTGTTTCTTTTCCTAGTTCTTTTTTATATTTTTCGTAGTTTATTCTTTCTTGGGCTGCGTGTTGATCGATTATATGCATTCCTTCGTCATTTTCTCCGACTATGTATGTGTTGTGGACGATTCCTACGGGCATTATTTTTTGTACTTTTTCTTTTGGTGGTTCTTGGGAATCGGTGTTATATAGAGATGGCTGTTCTTGCACGTTAAAGTCAAAGCTTATTTCTTCGTATTCTGGTTTTACTTCTTCTTGTGATTTAAAATCTAAATCTTTGTTTATTGTGGTTATTTTTTCTATGTTTGATACGACTTTTTCTGATGATTTTATTTCTGGAACTAGTACTAATTTTAATAAAGCGTTTGTTATTGTTTTTTGAAGTAGTTCTTGTAATTCTTCTTGTTTTGAGAATTTTATATCCATTTTAGTTGGGTGGACGTTTACATCTATTATGGTTGGATCTGATTCGATGTTTATTACTACTACTGGGTATCTTCCTATTGGGAGATATGTGTGATAACCTTCAAGAATTGTTTTTATTATGCTGTTGTTTCTTATGTATCTACCATTTACAAACATTGTTATGAAGTTTCTTGAGGAACGGTTTACTTCTGGGTATGAGATGTAACCATTTATATCGTAATCACTGTTTTCTCCGGTTATTTTTATCATTTTTTTTGTAACGTCTAGTCCATATATGGAATTTATTACTTTTAATAGATTTCCTGATCCATCGGTGTTTAGTAGTGTTTTTTCGTTGTTTATTAAAGTGAATTTTATATTTGGATAGGAAAGTGCCATTTTATTTACATATGAGGTTATGTTTGCTAGTTCTGTGTGAAGATTTTTTAGGTATTTTAATCTAGCTGGTGTGTTATAAAATATGTCTTTTACGGTTATTTTTGTTCCTGTTCTAAGTGCTGATTGTGTTACATTTTCTATTACTCCCCCATTTATTATGACGGTTGTTCCTTCTTCTTGATCTGATGTTTCTATGGTCATTTTTGATACGGATGCTATTGAAGGAAGGGCTTCTCCTCGGAATCCTAAGGTGTCTATATGAAATAGGTCATCATCTTTATATAACTTACTGGTAGCATGTCTTTTTAGGCAATTTGTTGCATCTTCTCTACTCATTCCTACGCCGTCGTCTGATACACTTATTTCTTTGGTTCCAGCATCTTCAAGATTTATTTTTATACTGGTTGATTCAGCATCTATACTGTTTTCTACTAACTCTTTTACTACGTTCATTAAGGTTTCTACTACCTCTCCGGCTGCTATTTTATTGGAAAGGTTTATATCCATTACTTTTATTTTATTCATTTTAGTTAGTTCCTTGAGTAATTGTTCCTTTTAGATACTTGCATAATGGTCTTTGAGTTAGGTTTTTATCATTTGAGTAATCATTTATTATTTCTTCGTCATTACGGTTTATAACTATACATAGTATTTCTTCTTGGGATGGCATTATGTTTCCATTGCTATCTTTTTTACAACTTTTTTTAATTTGACTGGTTCCATCTATCTTTGTTACGGTCGATTCTACTAAGCAGGCTCCGTCTTCGACATATTTTTCTTCACTGCTACTTACACTGGTTTTGTAGTCATTGCTCGATAGGAGTCCTCCTTTTGATACTAGGTTTAGTACGCTTCCTTTTAATTCGTTTTTAGTTAATCTTTTTCCTTCGAAGGTAAATTCACTAAAATATGTGTTAAATGTATCAGTGTTTATTGTTTCGAATGTTAAAGCTTTTTCATATGATGCTCCTTTTAGTAAGTTATCTTGTCTATATTTATCGTATGCTGCATCTATTGTTTGATGTAATTCTACTAGATCGGTATCTCTTACGTCTTTTCTGTATCTTGAAACACTTATCATGGCCATTGATGATAGTATTCCTAGTATAACTATTACCGCCATTAATTCTACTATTGTAAATCCTTTATTTTTCATATATACACCACCTTGTATATTATTTTATCATAAAAAAAGAACTTTAACTAGTTCTATTTCAGTATTTTATTTCTCCTTTTTTTATAAATTCTCTTAGTATTTTGGTGATGGCTCTTTTTTCTATTCTGGAGACGTAACTTCTTGATATTTTTAGGTCTTTTGCTATATCTTTTTGGGTTTTTTCGTCTTCACCATTTAGTCCGTATCTTTTTATTATTATTTCTTGTTCTCGTGGGGTTAGGTTTTTTATGTATTGTTTTAGGAGTTTTACATTGTCTTTTAGATGCATATTTTCTATGTAGTCTGGTTTTGGTGTTTTTAGGACATCTAATATGGTTATATCGTTTCCTTCTTTGTCGTATCCAATGGGGTCATCTAGGGAGATGTTGTTGTTATTTTTTTTATTGCTTCTAAAAAACATTAGTACTTCGTTTTCTATACATTTAGCACAATAGGTGGTTATTTTTGTTCCATGTTTTTTGGAGTAGGAATCTATTCCTTTGATGAGTCCGATGGTTCCTATACTGATTAAATCATCGTTATCAATGTTTGTATTTTCGTATTTTTTGGTTATGTGCGCGACTAGTCTTAGGTTGTGTTCGATTAGGATGTCTCTGGCTTTTTTATCTTTTTTTAGGAGTAAATCTATGTATTTTTGTTCTTCTTCTTTGGAAAGTGGTTCTTTAAAGACGTTGTTTGAGTATGAGGTTTTAAAAAGAATAAGAGTTTTTAGAAAGGACATTATACTTACTAACAAATGTATCACCTACTTAATATTATGAAATTTATTTTTTATTATTTGTTTTTTTGTCTTTTTTTGTTATAATTTTTGTGGTGATTTATTATGAAGGAAAAATCTTGTGGCAGTATTATTTTTAAATATGATGAGGGTAAACTTTTGTTTTTGGTTATTAAACAGACTTTGGGACATTTTAGTTTTCCTAAGGGGCATGTTGAGGTTAATGAATCTGAGAAGGATACTGCTTTAAGGGAAGTTAAGGAAGAAACTGGTTTAGATATTTCGTTTGTGGGAGATTTTCGTGAGGTTATTACTTACTCTCCTAAACCTGGAGTTTTGAAGGATGTTGTTTTTTTCTTAGGAAATGTTATTAATGGGGTTATGACTCCTCAGGAGGATGAGGTTTCTTTGATTGAGTGGCTTAGTTATGAGGATGCTCTTAAGGTTGTTACTTATAATGATGATAAGAATGTGTTAAAAAAAGCTTATGAATATATTGTTAAGAATAATTTTTAATTTTTTGGAAAGTTATTCTTTTTTTTGCATATAAATATATAGGTGATTATTATATGAATAGCAAAATGGCAATTGATGATAGTAATATTTATAAAAAGGATATTGAAGATATTTTTGATTTTGTTGAACTTTATATTCCTAATTTAGAGAATTGGTATTTTGACCAAAGTATTATTTTTGAGGATGATAAGAAGATTATTTTTAAGGCTATTACTAGTGATAATAAAAAGATAGGTAATCAAATTTCTATTGTTAATATGGGTGATAATGTTTTTAATTATGATCTTGTTTTACTTGAAGATAGTGTTAGTTTAAGTAAGAGTTATGTCAAGGACGAAAAGTTTATTAAGGAAAATATGAAGGTTGAGATTGGTGATAGTTATTTTGAAAGAGAATGTCATTATTTTGTAGAGGGAGAAAAATATAATTATAAAGAAAGATATAATTTAAAGAAAAATAGAAATAAGGTGTCTAGTAATTGTTCTTTGGATGATGAGATTTGTGATATGTCTTTGGAGGAGATTCTTATGTTTATTAAAGAGAATGTTGGTAAACGTGATATAGTAAAAAGAAGGTAACTTTGTTGATTTGTTCCCTTCTTTCTTTGTTTTTTGTTTTATTTTTGATTTTTTATTTTGAAGTTATTTTTTATTTTTGATTTTTATTGTTTTTTTGATTATTTTTTATCATTTTGATAAAGTTTTCTTCTTATGTCATGTAATATTTGAATTATTTCTGCTAGAGCATATATTCCAAGTGCTGAGCCACCGAAGATTAGCCATATTATGAATGCTGAAGGAAATCCATTAGTTACTATAAGTGCAATTCCAAACATAAATCCTATAACAATTGTTGTCAAAGTAAGTATTTTTAAAACAGCGGAAAGTGTGTTTGTTGTTTGCACT
Organism: Lachnospiraceae bacterium; assembly: GCA_963632645.1. Lineage (GTDB taxonomy): Bacteria > Bacillota_I > Bacilli_A > RF39 > UBA660 > UMGS1449. Next base: position 4,605 of record CAVGVM010000128.1, read on the forward strand.
ATGATTTCTTCTCTATCTTTGGTTTCAATTTTTCCTTGTTTTATTTCTTCTTTTTTTAGTTCGCCATTACCTTTTATGAATATGATACCAATTATTATTATAAATAGCCCTACAAAAGCAAATATCCACATATAAATTTTAACTCCTTATTTTTTGTGTAATTAGTTTTCTGAATCGAATTCTATTTCAGTTATTTTCACTTTGTTTCTTGATAGGTCTACTTCTTCTGATAAGTTTTTGAATTCGTAGAATTTATCTTTTTCCATTTTCCAAGAATAATTGGCTTTTAATGGTGATGGTTCATCGAAATTTCCTATTATCATGAATTCATCTTCTGCGATATCTTTTCCTGATTTGTCTTGGAAATATACTGTAATTGTTAGATTTGATATGTCTTTGTTTCCACTATTTTTTATGGCTATATCTGATATACCTGGTACTCTTTCGTAATTGTAATTGGTAAATTTTTTTATTTTGTAATTATTTATTTTTAGATATTTTGCTATGTACATTTCTTCTTCGCTTATTTGATGATTATTTGATTCTGGATTTTTGTTATTTTCTTCGTTGATATCTATTTTTTCATTGTTTGCACCATAATTCATAACATTTTTAAAGTTACTGTCAACATTAATTTTCCATTTTCCTTTTACTTTGTTAAGAACAATTACTCCGATGTTGTTTGTGTAGTCTAAGTTTGGATCTTCTAGTTTTTCTTTATAAAATTTGTTTTCGTCTACATTATTAAACATTTCTGCGGCATAGTCTAGGAACATAGTTACGGTATTTGGTTGATATATATCTAGTTCTACTATGGCTGTTTTATCTTTTATTCTTACTGAGTTTATGCTTACTTTCCATTTTTCTACATATAGTTTAAAGTTTTCTAGATTAAATGAATCGTTGTTTGAGTAATCATATGTTCTATTTAGATATTCTTTACTTTCTTCTAGTTTTAATGATGTTAAATCATCAAAGTAATTATTTACTACTTTTTTTACTGCAAATTTGTTATAGTTAGTTGCTACGACTAATAATAGTATTATAC
>CAVGVM010000129.1:0-3054 GCA_963632645.1 Lachnospiraceae bacterium
GATTATAACACAAAACCTCACTCTTGTCAGCACTTATTTTAAAAATTAACTAAAAAAAAGTCTACTTAATATTATGAACAATTTTAAGAAAAAATACAAGACAAAAAAACAAACTTTACGTAAAATAGTAAAATTTGTTAATAAACATAAACTCTTGTCCCTACTGGAGCCTTATTATAAATAGTTTGAGCCACCCAATAAGGTAAATTTATACATCCATGAGAACCATTATATTTATAAATAGAACCCCCAAAACTACTCCTCCAAGTAGCATCATGAAGACCAATCTGTGTCCCATAATCAATAAGCATCCAATAATTAACATAACTCTTATAATCCACACCAGTAAGATAAGTATTCCTAGCCTTATTTCTTATTCTAAAATTACCCGTAATAGTATCCCAAGAATTTTTTGTACCAGTAACTACACTCGAAGTAAGAATAAGCTTACCATGCTTATAAAACCATAACTTTTGCTTATCGATTGATACCATAACACAATTATCATCATCAATTTCACTTTGAGTACCAACTTGTACTACCCTTTCCTTAGTAGTATAATTTCCAAAAGAATCAGAAACACTATAAGTTACAGTATAAACACCCCTAACAGAAGTATTAACCTTTCCACGTTTAACAACCTTCGAAGTTATATCACCATCATAATTATCAGTAGCCAAACAACCTTGATCCAAATATGGTTCACCCTTCTTAATTATAATCTTACTCTTCCCCCGAAGTTTAATAACAGGCGCAGTCTCATCAACAACCTTAACAGTTCTAATCCTAGTAGTCTTATTACCAGAAGAATCAACAACAGAATAATATAGCTTATACTTACCAAGTTTATTAACATCAACATTCCCACGAACATTAACCTTCTTAGTAATATTACCATCATAATTATCAGTAGCAACATATCCAGGATCCTTATAAGTCATACCATACTGAGTCTTATAAACTTTCCCCTTCTTTAACTTAATAACAGGTTTTATACTATCACGAACCTTAACATTTCTAGTAACAGTCCTCTTTCTCTTACCCTTAGTATTAGTAACAGAATAAACAACCTCATAATCTCCAACCACTCTTAAATTAATATTACTTTTAATCTCAATCCTATCAGAAATATCAACATTATCTAAATATGCAACAGCACCAGCCTCTTTATAAGTACCCTTTAAATTAACAACAACATCCTTATCTCCCTTCAAAGATATCTCCGGATTAGCAAAATAAGCATACAAAAAATACCATATAAAACACAAAATGGCTACAACAAAAAATACACAAAAACAAGTAATCTCTAATTTACCAAATTTCTTCTTCATCTATCTTCACATTCTAATTATAGCATATTTTCCAAATAACAAAAGAAAAAAACCTCAAAAGGTTTTAAAATCTTTAACAGTAGAAAGAAAAAAACAAAATTATTATTAAACTCTCTATATTACAAATTTTAATGAAAATGCATAGTATTTTAATTATATTGTACATTTACTTATTTCATTTTATCTATTTTCTTTTTACTTATTGGATACATTGTTGAAACATATGCATGCTTTTCAAGTATATTTACAACAACACAAGTATATTGTTCAATTTTTCCATAATACTTTAACGATTTTCTTTTCTCGTCATATTCAACATGATATGGTTTTTGTATTATTTTTCCTACATGTAATAATGCTTTATTATAACTATCTACTGTATTAAAATCATTAGCATGTTTTGATGTATGATATGGTAATCCCAATGACTGCACAATAGAATAGTCAATATATTGTTCTATATTATACTTTCTTGCAACAGCACTTGATATTTTTCCAATTTCCTTTGTTTTATATTTTTTCGCCATATCATTTTACCTCTTAAAAAATAATAGGTCTATGCTCATTTGAACATAGACCAAATTTTGAGCAAAGGTGGGTCTCCCAGTCCCCACATGTATTCTTTCGATTAAAAATCTACTCCAACTCATCGCCACATGCAACAAGCGTAGTGCAAGAAGAAAATTTACACCCTACATTGCTCTAGTGGAACAATACCACAAAAAATTAAAGAAAATTGTTGGGTTTTGTTCTAATTAAATTATATTTTTTATTTTTAAATATGTCAACAACAATTCTTTTACTTCTTTGGTATTGCGGCATATTATATACTATTTTACATATCTCGTCAATATACCCTCATATATATTATAACCAAATTTTTTAGTATTACCTAGCACTAATACTAAAAAATTATTATATTGCTTTAGTTTTAAAACATTAAAGCACAATAAAACCCTTGAATCACAAGGGAATATTTCTTTAATGGCGGAGTGGGAGGGATTTGAACCCTCGCGCCAGTTACCCGACCTACACCCTTAGCAGGGGCGCCTCTTCAGCCTCTTGAGTACCACTCCAAAAGCACTAAAATAATTATAAAATATAATTCATAATATGTAAAGTACTTTTTTACTATTTTCCTCTTTTTTGAAGTTCATAAGCCTTAATAACATTATTAATAAGCATAATAACAGTAAGAGGACCAACCCCTCCAGGAACCGGAGTTATATAACTAACTTTATCTAAAATATCAGAAAAATTACAATCCCCATAAAGCTTACCATCTACCCTATTAATACCAACATCAACAACAATCGCACCTTCCTTAACATAAGAACTATCAATAAGCCACTTCTTACCAACTGCCACTATCAAAATATCAGCATTTTTTGTAATAGAACTAAGATTACGAGTCCTAGAATGACAAACAGTAACCGTAGCATTTTCCCTAAGAAGCAAAGACACAAGAGGAAGACCAACAAGTTTACTACGTCCCACTAAAACAACATTCAAAGAAGAAACAGAAACACCAGTACTCTTAATAATTTCCATAACTCCTAAAGCAGTACAAGGAACAATACCATCATTACCAGCAAACAAATTACCAATATTTTTACTAGTTAAACCATCAACATCCTTAACACTAGAAATAGATTCTAACACATTACTCTCATTTATATGACTAGGTAAAGGAAGTTGCACAAGTATTCCAGTAACACTAGAA
>CAVGVM010000130.1:0-18301 GCA_963632645.1 Lachnospiraceae bacterium
GTTTTATTACTTACTTTATTTTATAGATTTTTCAGACCAATTGTTGAAACTGGTCATGTGTATGCTGCTCAACCTCCTTTATATTGTATAAAGCATGGTAAAACTATAAAATATGTATTAAATGAAGATGAAAGAGATGAATATTTGGCATCTTTAAAGGAAAATACTAAGTACGATATTATGCGTATGAAAGGTTTAGGGGAAATGGATGCTGAAGAACTTAATGAAACTACTATGGATATTAATAAGAGAATTCTTAGAAAAATTACTGTGGAAGATGCAATAGCTGCTGATGAGGCGTTTTCAAAACTTATGGGTGATGAAGTTGAACCTAGAAGAAAATTTATTGAGGAAAATGCTACATATGCTATTAATTTAGATATTTAGGAGGTGTTTTTATGGATCATAGTAGAGATAGATTACAAGAGAATAATATAGTTAATGAGATTGAAACTTCGTTTTTGGAGTATTCAATGAGTGTTATTGTTTCTAGGGCTCTTCCAGATTTACGTGATGGTTTGAAGCCTGTGCATAGGAGAATTCTTTATTCTATGTATGAATCTGGTTATACTCCTGATAAACCTCACAAAAAGAGTGCTAGAATAGTTGGGGATGTTATGGGTAAATATCATCCTCATGGTGATAGTTCGATATATGAAGCTATGGTAAGAATGGCTCAGGATTTTAATTATCGTTATATGCTTGTTGATGGGCATGGTAACTTTGGTAATATTGAAGGTTATGGTGCTGCAGCAATGCGTTATACTGAATCAAGACTTTCAAAAATGAGTTTGGAGTTGCTGAGGGATATAAATAAAAATACTGTTGATTTTACTCCAAACTTTGATGAATCTGAGAAGGAACCTACAATTTTGCCTAGTAGATTTCCTAATATTTTAGTTAATGGAACTATGGGAATTGCAGTTGGTATGGCTACCAATATTCCTCCTCATAATTTAGGTGAGGTTATAGATGGTTGTGTTGCTTATATTGATAATAAGGAAATAACTACTGCTGAACTTATGCAATATGTTAAAGGACCTGATTTTCCAACAGGTGGTATTATATTAGGAAATAGTGGTATTAGCAAGGCTTATGAAACTGGAAAAGGTTCTATTACTATTAGAAGTAAGGCTACTATTGAAGAAAAAAATGGAAAACATTATATTGTTATTGATGAGGTTCCATATGGTGTTAATACGTCAGAGCTTAAAAATAAGGTAGCAGAACTTGTTCATAATAAGACTATTGAAGGCATTTCTGATTATCATACGGATTTGAAGGAAGGTATTAAGATTACTATTACTTTGAAAAGAGATGCTAATCCTCAAGTTGTTCTTAATAATTTGTATAAGCATACTCAATTTCAAACTAATTATGGTATAAACTTTTTAATGCTTGATAATGGTGTTCCTAAAAGTTTGGGACTTAGAGATATTATTTCTAAGTATATTGATTTTCAAAGAGAAATTATTATTAGGAGAACTAAATATGACTTAGATAAGGCTGAAAAAAGGGTTCATATTTTAGAAGGATTAAAGATTGCTCTTGATAATATTGATGAGGTTATTAAGCTACTTAGGGGCTCTAAAAATGATGATATAGCTCGTACTGAGTTGATGAGTAGATTTGGACTTACTGAAATTCAGGCTAATGCTATACTTGAAATGAAGTTAAGACGTTTAACTGGTCTTGAAAGAGAAAAAATTGAAAATGAACTTAATGAATTGTTAGCTAAGATTGAAAAGTATAGAGAAATACTTGGTAGTGATGATATGATTTATGGGATTATTCGAGAAGAATTACTTGAGATTAAAGAAAAATATGCTGATGAGAGAAGAACTAATATTGATATGACTGCTATTGATTATATTGAAGATGAGTCTTTGATACCTAATGATGATGTTATTGTTTCTATGACTAAGAATGGTTATATTAAACGTTTGGTTTCTGATACTTATAGAAGTCAAAATCGTGGTGGTGTAGGTATTAAGGGTATGGCTACTAATGATGAAGATATTGTTGAAAAGTTAATAAATTGTGAAAGTCATGATTATTTGTTATTCTTTAGTAATCGTGGTAAGGTATATCGTATTAAATGTTACGAGTTACCTGAGTTTAGTAGACAATCTAAGGGTGTACCTATTGTTAATATTTTACCTCTTGAAAAGGGTGAGGTTATTAATGCTATTATTCCTGTTAAAAAGGAAGATGATAGTAAGTATTTAATATTCTTTACTGTTAATGGTCTTGTTAAGAGAACTGATATTGCTGAATTTGATTCAATTAGAAAGAATGGTAAGATTGCTATTAATTTGAAGGATAATGATGAATTAATAGGTGTTAAGAAAACTAGTGGAAATGATGAAGTTATTATTGCTTCTAACGCTGGTAGAATGGTTAGATTTAATGAAACAGATGTTCGTGTTATGGGTCGTGGAGCCTCTGGTGTCAAGGGAATTGAGTTAATTGATTCTAAGGTTATTGGAGCAGAGGTTGTTAATAACTCTGAACTTATACTTGTAGTTACTGAAAAGGGTTATGGCAAGAAAACTGATGTTAATGAATATCGTTTAACTCATCGTGGTAGTAAAGGTGTTAAGGCTTTAAATATTACTGATAAGAATGGTTTGATTGTTGCATTTAAGTCTGTTGTTGGTGATGAAGATATTGTTATTACTACTGATGAAGGTACTGTGATTAGACTTGATGTTAATAATGTTTCTACGTTGAGAAGAAATACGCAAGGTGTAAGGTTAATGAATTTAAAAGATAAGCAATTTGTTACTTCTGTTACTGTTTTAGCTAAGCAAGAGGTAGTAGATGAGAATATTAGTAATGTGGAAGAGAATGTTTCTTAGGAAATGTTCTTTTTTTGTTATGAGAAAGCCAGTTTAGTATTGTTAATAAGTCTATTATTGTTAGTATTTTATTTAATAATAGACTTTTTTTTGTGTTGTTTTTGGTATATTTTGATGTTTCACGTGAAACGTTTTGCTTATTTTATTTTTTAATTTGTTTGATTATGCACTTTTTATTGTTGATAAGTCATTTGTTGTTTGATTTTTGATTTATTTTTTATGTTTGAATAAATTTATTTAATTGATGTTTTGTGTTTGTTATTTTCTTTATTTATGTTGATATGTATGGTTATTTAGAGTTTTTTATTAAAGATTTTGTTATTTATTGTTAATATGTTATTGTATTTGTTTTATGTTTCACGTGAAACATAGTCTATTTATATTTATTATTTTATTTAAGATATTTTTGTTATTGTTGTAGTTATAATTAAATTATTTCCCGGGAAATAATTTTGTTTTGTATATATTTTATTGTTTTAATATGTATTTTATTATAAGATATGCTCTATGTTTTATTATTAATAAATGTATTTTGTGTGTTTATGTTAATAAATTTGATTTTGAGTGATGTTTCACGTGAAACATAGTTTAGTGTTTGACATATTTATTAAAATAATGTATCATTTATTTAGTGCAACACATATGATTGAACTAGGTCAGAATCGGAAGATAGCAGCCTTAAGGTCCTCTATGTGTGTGCACTTTTTTTGGAGGAATAATATGTATGAATATATGAATTTGGCTGTTGCTGAGGCTAAAAATGCCTATATTGAAGGTAATGTTCCAGTGGGAGCGGTTATAGTTTGTGATGATAAGGTTATTGCTTCTTGTCATAATACTAAAAATACTACTAATATTGCTATTAATCATGCTGAAATATTATGTATTATAGATGCTTGTAAGTATTTAAATTCTTGGTATCTTTCTAATTGTGATTTATATGTTACTTTAAGGCCATGTGATATGTGTTTAAATGCTTTAGCTGAGTGTCGTATTCGAAATGTATATTTTTTGTTAGATTCTAATTATGGTGATAATTTATCTAAAAATCGAGAAAATATTTATTTGAATAAAGTAGATGATTCTTATGAGTATTCTAATATGTTAAATGAGTTTTTTGTTGATAGAAGAAAATAATATATATCAATGTTTCACGTGAAACATTGATTTTTTAAGTTGTTATTACATAGTGGTGTTTGATGATTATTTCCCGGGAAATAATTTTTTTTTTGTTATTTATATGAATTTATTGGTTATTTATTAGTAATGTTGAATTTTTTTATATGTTTCACGTGAAACATAGTGTAATAGATATTGTTTAATAGTTGTGTATTTTTTTTGTTGGTTAATTTGTTTTATGTATGTTATAATATTTTTATCTTTTTAGGGGGTGCCTTTTATGGAATATGTTGCTTTATATAGAAAATATAGACCTAAGCGTTTGGATGAGGTTTATGGTCAAAAGTATATTGTTGATATTGTTAAAAATTCTGTTGTTAATAATAGATTTTTTCATGCTTATTTGTTTTCGGGGCCTCGTGGTACTGGAAAAACTACTATTGCTAAGTTGATTGCTAAGATTGTTAATTGTTATAATTTGAATGGTTATGATTCGTGTGATGAGTGTGATAGTTGTAAGTTATTTAATGATAAGAGTAATCCTGATATTATTGAAATAGATGCTGCTTCTAATAATGGTGTTGATGAGATTAGGAGTATTCGTGAAAATGCTGTTTTGATGCCTAGTGTATCTAGGTATAAGGTATATATTATTGATGAGGTTCATATGCTTTCTATTAGTGCTTTTAATGCTTTGCTTAAGACTTTGGAGGAACCTCCTAAACATATTATTTTTATATTAGCTACTACTGAACTTGATAGGGTTCCTGAAACTATTATTTCTAGGTGTCAATGTTATGATTTTAAGCGTATTAGTGTAGCTGATATTGTTTTGTGTTTGAAGAATATTTGTGCTAATGAGGGTTTTAATGTTGATGATGAAGTGTTTGAATTAATTGCCACTTATTGTAATGGTGGTATGCGTGATTCTATTGGATTGCTTGATAAACTTGTTTCTTATTCTGACAATGTTAATAAAACGTTATTTTATGATGTTGTTGGTTTGATTGATGATGATGTTATTTATGATATATATAGTAATATTGTTAATGGTAATGTTAAGACTGTATTTGATTTGGTGGAAAAAATGGTAAATTCTGGAAAAAGTGTTAATTTAATTACTGAACAGTTGTTAATATTTTTGAGAGATATGGCTGTTGAGGGTAGTAATGAGGATTCTTCTGTTGTTTTTAAAATGGTAGAAGGCTTTAGTAATATTATTTATGATTTGAGATTTTCTACTAATGCTTTGTTGTGTTTTGAGATTGGTGTTTTGAAAATTATAAATAGTTTAGGGAGTGGTAAAATTATTTCCCGGGAAATAATTTCTTCTAGTGATAGTAATTCTAGTACTGATATTGATGTTGTTAATAAGTCTGATGATGTTTCTACTGAAATTAAATTAAATAAAGAAGATGAGAAAGATAGCGAACAAATGGTTGAAAAACCTGTTAAAAACTTTGATATTGTTATAAATAATGCTTTTGCTCTTGCTAATAAGGAACTTAAGAACAGTATTGTTAATAAGTGGAGTGGTTTTAGTGATTATGTTCATAATAAGGAGTTTTCTTCGATTGTTTCGTATTTTTTGGATTCTACTGTGTGTGTTGTTGGTGAAAAAGATATAATTATTGCTGCGGATTTTGAATCTGTTGTCGATAATGCTTGTCGTAATTTAACTAAGCTTGAACTTTTGTTTAATTTGGTTATGGGAAAGTTTTATAATTTGGCTTTTGTGCTTACTGATGAATGGAATGCTTTGCGTGATAAGTATGTTTCTGATGTTAAATCTGGTAAAAAGTATAATTATATTGAACCAAATGTTGAAAATGATGATATAATTGTTAATGAAACAAGTGATTTACCTGATGTTGTTAGTGAGGCTAATGATATTTTTGGTGATGATATTGTTGAGATTAAATAGTGTTAGGAGGAATTTATTATGAATATGCAAGCTTTAATGAAACAAGCTCAAGCTATGCAAAAAGATATTACTAATATAAAGAATGAAATTGATTCTTCAGTTTTTGAAGGTAAGAGTTCTCTTGTTGCTGTTAGTGTTAAGGGAACTAAGGAGGTTGTTAGTGTTAAAATTGATTCTGCTGCTAAGGATTTAGTTGCTGATGATATATCTATGCTTGAAGATATGGTTGTTTTAGCACTTAATGATGCTTTTTCTAAGGTTGATAAGGCAACTTCTGAAAAAATGGGTAAGTATTCTAATATGATGCCAGGTTTGATGTAATATGTATCCTAGTTGTCTTAATGATTTAATTGATAGTTTTAAGAAGTTTTCTGGTGTTGGTCAAAAGTCTGCGGAAAGAATGGCGTTTTCTGTTCTTTCTGATTTTGACGTTGAGGAAGTTAATAGTTTTCGTGATAGTTTAAAGGCTGTTAAAACAGATATTAGAAATTGTAGTGTATGTAATTGTATTACTGATAGTGATATTTGTTTTGTTTGTGGCGATAAGACTAGAAATTCTGATATTTTGATTGTTGTTGAGTCTTCTAAGGATGTATTTTTGCTAGAAAAAATGGGTAATTTTAATGGATATTATCATGTTTTAGGTGGACTTATTTCTCCTTTTGATGATATTGGTCCGTCAGATATTAATTTGAATAGTCTTTTTGATAGAGTTAGGAAAGATGGTATAAAGGAGCTTATTTTTGTTACTAAGTCTGGTATTGAGGCTGATACTACAGTTTTGTATGTTAAGAAAATTTTATCTGATGTTGATGTTGTGATTTCTAGGATTGCTAATGGTATTCCTGTTGGTGCTGATATGGATTATATTGATTCTTTGACTTTGGAGTCTGCTCTTAGAAATAGAAAAGAGGTTTTAGATTAGTTAGATTATCATATATTTTTTTGAGGTGTTTACTTTGATGAAGTTTACTAATCTTTTTAAGTATTTTTTGGTTGCTCCATTTCTTTTATATATTTTTAATGCTATGGCTATTGGTATTGATATGTATATTCCTATTAATATTGTTACTGTAGTTGTTATTGGATTTCTTGAGATTCCTGGATTTGTTATGTTGGTGGTTTTTTCATTATTTATTTTTTGATGGGTGATAGTTATGTTGGAGAAGTATAAAGATTCACAGAGTATTTTTTATAATTATTTTATGCATAGTTTTAATTCTAATAGGATTTCTCATGCTTATTTGATTGAGACTAATAATGTTTCTTATAGTTTTAGTTTGGCTATGGATTTGGCTAAGTTTTTGCTTTGTGATGGTGTTTATGATGCTAAAATTTGTAATCTTATTAATAATAATAATTACCCTGATTTAAAAATTATTAGTGATGATGCTAAGAAGGGTGAAATAGTGTCTCTTAAGAGTTCTTTTTCTAAGAAGTCTTTTGATAATAATAGACAAGTTTATATTATTAGTAATGCTTCTACTATGAATAAATTTGCTTCTAATAGTTTGCTTAAGTTTCTTGAGGAGCCTGATGGTGATGTTATTGCTATTTTGTTATGTAATAGTGTTAATAGTGTTTTGCCTACTATTTCTTCGCGTTGTCAAATTATTAGTCTTATTAATGATGATGATTGTTATAGTGATATTTTTGTTTCGCTTTATGATTCTTGTGAAACTGATTTAGATTTTAATGATTTTTGTTTGGAGTATGGGACTAAGTTTTATAATTTTTATTGTTCATTTGAAAGAGATGGTAGTTTTGTGCTAGCGGATGAGGTTATTGTTTCTTTTGGAGATTGTGTTAAGGAGTTATTACTTTTTGGTTTTTATATGTATTTTGATGTTCTTTCTTTGCTTATTGAACGTGATTGTAGATATATTCCTGAGTGTTTTGATTTAGATTTTATTGTTAATAATAATAGTGTTGATGATATAATAAGAAAGATTGATGTTATTAATAGGTTTATTGCTTATTTTAAGTTTAATGTTAATGTTAGTTTGTTTTTAGATAATTTTGTTATTTCTTTAGAGGAGAGGTGATTTTTTATGAAGAGTGTTGTTGGTGTTAATTTTAATTATTCTAAGAAGATTTATTATTTTTTGGTTAATGATTTAGTTGTTAGTAAGGGTGATTTTGTTATTGTTTTAACTGAACGTGGTGAACAGTTTGGTAAGGTTGTTACTGATGTTATTGAGGTTGATGAGGGTAAGCTTAATAATCCTCTTAAGGATGTTGTTAGGGTTGCTACTTTGGATGATGTTTCTGTTAATAATGGTAATATTAGTGATGCGAAGAGGGCTCTTGTTGATGCTAGGAGGTTTGTTTCTGAACTTAATCTTGATATGCAGATTCTTAGTGCTTGTTTTACTTTTGATAGGAAGCAATTGGTGTTTAATTTTTTGTCGGATGAGCGTGTTGATTTTAGGGAACTTGCTAGGAAACTTGCTGGTGTGTATAAGACTCGTATAGAACTTCGTCAAATTGGAATTCGTGATAAGGCTAAGGCTGTTGGTGGTTATGGTCAATGTGGTCGTAAACTTTGTTGTTCTTCTTTTTTGAATGATATCAATAGTGTATCTATAAATATGGCTAAGAATCAAAATTTGGCTTTGAATCCTCAAAAGATTAATGGTGTTTGTGGTAGACTTATGTGTTGTTTAGCGTATGAGAATGAATGTTATTGTGATTATAAGAAGGGGCTTCCTAGGGTTGGTTCTAGGGTATCTGTTTCTGGTGATGAAGGTAAGGTTATTTCTGTTGATATTTTTGCTAGAACTTATAGGGTTGAGACTGATGATTCTAAGGTTATAGAGGTTAATTTAAATGAGTAGGTGATAGTTATGAAGATGATTGTTGGTTTAGGTAATCCTGGTAATGATTATGTTAATACTAGGCATAATATTGGTTTTATGGTTATTGATAATTTTGCTAGTTTTTGTGGGATTTCTATTGATAAGAGTAAGTTTAATGGTCTTTATGGTGAGGTTTTTGTATCTGGTGAAAAGGTTATTTTACTTAAGCCTATGTCTTTTATGAATTTATCTGGTGAGGTTGTTGCTAAGTTTGCTAGTTATTTTAAGATTGATAGTAATGATATTCTTGTTATTAGTGATGACTTGGATTTACCTTTTCTTAAGTATCGTTTGAGGCTTTTTGGGTCTTGTGGGGGTCATAATGGTCTTAGAAATATTGAGAAGTGTTTGGGTCGTAATGATTTTCGTAGGTTTAGGATTGGTATTTCTAATGATAAGAATATTGATACTGTTAGTTATGTACTTGGTAAGTTTTCTAAGGATGATATGTCTTTGATTTCTTCTTTTTTACCTAAAACTTGTGATATTTTAAGTGATTTTTGTAGAATGAATTTTGATAAGTTGATGAGTATGTATAACTAGGGGTGATTTTATGAATGTTTTTGATAGAATTGTTAGTTTTGAGTATAAGAGAAACACTGGTATTGTTGGTATTACTGGTGGCTTTTTTGTGCTTATTTTGAAGAAGATGTTTAGAGATTTGGGTAAATCTTTACTTGTTGTTACTCCGAATGAGTATGAGGCTAGGAAACTTTATAATTGTTTTGATGATGAGGATGTTTTATTGTTTGAGGATGATGAGATTTCTTCTTCTAGTGATATTTCTATTAGTCCTGAGGCTAGGGTTGATAGGATTAATATTTTGAATGATTTGGTTTCTTCTGGAAATAGGATTGTTCTTACTGATATGCGTGGTTTTTTGAAGCGTTTACCTGATGTTAAGACTTTTAATGATTCTTGTATTGAGGTTAGTGTTTCTTCTTCTTTGATTTATGATGATTTTGTTAAGAGGCTTGTTGAGATTGGTTATAATAGGTGTTCTGTTGTATCACAGATGGGTGAGTTTGCGGTTAGGGGTTTTGTTTTAGATATTTTTCCTATTAATTGTGATAATCCTATTAGAATAGAGTTTTTTGGGGATGATATTGAGTCTATTAGGTATTTTGATGTTGTTTCACAAAAGTCTATTTCTGATATTTCTAGTATTTCTATTATTCCTTTTTCTGAAAGGTTTGGTAATGGGGATTGTTCTTTGTATGATTATTTAGATTCTCCGATTGTTGTTTTTAAGGATTATGAACAGATTAAGTTTTCTTATGATAAGATAGTTTTAGATGATTATGAGTTTGGTCTTGATACTGGGGTTAATTATTTTGATATTAGGACTGTTAATGTTTTGAATTGTATGTATTATTTTGATTTTGATAGTCCTGTTAATTTGGATTATGTGTCTTCGATTGTTAGTTTTGATGTTTCTTCTGTTCCGGTATTTGGAGAAAATTTTGTTTCTATAAATAAGTATATTTCTGATGTTATTGATAGTGGTAAGACTGTTGTTTTGTGTGTTACTACTAGTAGGATTAATGAATTTCTTGAGTTTCTTGATTGTTCTTATGTTTTTACTGATTTTGATAATATTGTTTTGGGAAAGGTTAATGTGATTAGAAAGAGACTTGCTTATGGTTTTGATGGATGTGGTTATGTTTTTTTAACTGATTATGAACTTTTTGGTAGGAAGAGTGTTAAGTATAAGAGGACTAGGTTTAGAAATACTTCGAGGATTCGTGATTTGTCTAAGATTAGTATTGGTGATTATGTTGTTCATAGTGCTCATGGTGTTGGTGTGTATAATGGTATTAAGGTTCTTAAGAAGTCTGGGGTAACTTCGGATTATTTGGAAATTTTGTATGCTAAGGGTGATAAGCTTTATATTCCTGCTTCGAAGATTGAACTTATTAGTAAGTATAATGGTAAGGATGGTTATGTTCCTCATATTAATGCTCTTAATAGTACTAGTTGGGCTAAGACTAAGCAAAGGATTCGTGAGAAGATTAGGTATGAGGCTTCTCGTCTTATTAAGGTTCAGGCTGAGAGAGAGGTAAAGAAGGGTTTTGCTTTTAGTAAGGATGCTCCGATTCAGAGGTTGTTTGAGGAGGAGTTTATGTATGATGCTACTTCTGATCAACTTAAGGCTATTTCTGAGATTAAGGCTGATATGGAGAGTTCTGTTCCTATGGATAGGATTTTATGTGGTGATGTTGGTTATGGTAAGACTGAGGTTGCTTTTAGGGCTATGTTTAAGGCTGTTTTAGATAGTAAACAGGTTCTTTATTTGTGTCCTACTACTTTGCTATGTCATCAACAGTATGAGGCTGCTTTGGAACGTTTTAGGAATTTTCCTGTTAATATTGCGGTTCTTAATAGATTTGTGTCTACTAAGGATGTTAATAAGACTTTGAATGGTATTTTTGATGGGTCTATTGATATTGTTTTTTGTACTCATCGTGGTCTTAGTGATGATGTTGTTTTTTCTGATTTAGGGTTGCTTGTTATTGATGAGGAACAACGTTTTGGGGTGGCTCATAAGGAAAAGATTAAGGAGATGAAGTCTAGTGTTGATGTTTTAACTCTTACTGCTACTCCTATTCCTAGGACTTTACAAATGGCTGTTTTAGGAATTAAGAGTATGTCTTTGATTGAAACTCCTCCGAAGAATAGGAAATCTGTTGCTACTTATGTTGTTCCTTTTGATAAGAAACTTGTTAGGGAGGTTATTTATAAGGAGGTTGGCCGTGGTGGTCAGGTTTTTGTTTTGTATAACCGAGTTGAAGATATTGAGATGAAACTTGCTAGTTTGAAGGCTCTTGCTCCGGATGTTTCTTTTGGTATTGCTCATGGTAAGATGAATAAAGATACTTTTGAACAGGTTATGAATGATTTTGTTGATGGTAAGTTTGATGTTCTTATTTGTACTACTATTATTGAAACTGGTGTTGATATTCCTAATGTTAATAGTTTGATTGTTCTTAATGCTGATAGGTTTGGGCTTAGTCAACTTTATCAGATTCGTGGTAGAGTTGGTCGTAGTGATAGGCTTGCTTATGCTTATTTAATGTATGAAAAGGGTAAGGTTCTTACTGAGCAGGCTATGAAGCGTCTTAAGGTTATTAAGGATTTTACGGAACTTGGTAGTGGTTTTGCTATTGCTACTAGGGATTTGTCTATTAGAGGTGCTGGTGATATTCTTGGTAGTGATCAGGCTGGCTTTATTGATACTGTTGGTATGGATATGTATCTTAAGATGCTTAATGAGGAGGTTTTGCGTCTTAAGGGTGAAGATGTTCCAGATGATGAAGATGATGATTCTATAAATATTAATGTTGCTTCTCATATTAAAGATAGTTATGTTTCTGATGAGGATGTTAAGATTGAGATTCATAAGAAGATTAATTCTATTGATTCTGTTGCTAGTCTTAATGAGGTTAAAAAGGAACTTGAGGATAGGTTTGGTCCGGTTGATGATGATTTGTTTGTGTATATGAATGAACAATTATTTGAAAGTTATGTTAATAGGGTAGGAATTATTAGAATTTTTGATAATAGTATATATAGAGAGGTATATTTTGATAGGAAATCTTCTGAGAATATTAATTATGAAGATTTGTTTGTTAAGGGGATTGAGATTAATAATCATTTTAGTTTTTCTTATAAGAATGATATGTTAGGAATAAGACTTATGTATAAGGATTCTTCTTCTCATGTAGTGTTTGATTTTAATGAATTGTTAAAGGAACTGGTGTAAGTTCCTTTTTTTATGGGATTTTTTAACGCAATAATTGGTAAAAATTACCAGGAAATTTGTATGCTTATAAATATTATAATAGTAGTAGAACTTATTTTTTGAAAAATAGAATATTTTTTTAGTTTTTGTAAAAAATAATTATAGTGAAAGTGAGGTTTCTGAATGAAGGCTACTGGGGTTATTCGTAGGATTGATGATTTAGGTAGAATTGTTATTCCTAAAGAGATAAGAAAGACGCTTAGAATAAAGGATGGGGAATCGGTTGAGATATTTTTGAATAGTGATAATATAGTTTTGAAAAAGTATTCTCCTTTGGAGGGGTTACCTGATTTTTATAAGGACTATGTTGATTCTATTTATTCTGAAATTGGTGATAGTGTACTTATTGTTGATAGAGATAGAATAGTTGCTGTTTCTAGTGATGTTAGGAAGAAATATCTTGGTAAGTGTATTTCTTCTAAACTTGATGAGGTTATACAGGGCAGGACTGTTGTTAGTTCTTCTAGAAGTGTTAGAATTTCTATTGTTGATGGTGTTTTTGAAAATGCTGGGTATGTTATTGCTCCGATTATAAGTAATGGAGATGCTGTGGGAGCGGTTATTATTTTTGCTGTTTCTGAGGATTTAGATAGTTTTTCTTTGAGGACTGGGGTTATTGCTGCTAAGTTTTTGGGAAAATATATTGAATAGTATTTTGTTTTATGTTATAATTTTTGTTATGTAAATGTGATGAAGGAAAGTTTGAATAGTATTTATGTTTTAGAGAGTCTATGTTGGTGAGAGTAGATACTTGATATTATTCTTTGTATGATTTCTGGAGCTGGTTTTCCCGGTTTTTACCGTTATTTATATGAGTTGCTTTTGAATTAAGGTGGTACCGCGGAGATATTTCGTCCTTAGAAATATTTCTTTTTTTTGTCATATTTTTTATATAAAGGAGGATGTTTATGGAAAAATTTTATATTAGTACACCAATTTATTATCCTAGTGCTAATTTTCATATTGGGCATTGTTATACTACAATAATTGCTGATGCTATTGCTAGATATAAGAGACTTGCTGGATATGATGTTTATTTTCAAACTGGTACGGATGAACATGGTGAAAAGATTGAGAAGAAGGCTAATGAAGCTGGGGTAACTCCAAAGGAATATGTTGATGGAATTATTGCTGATGCTAAGGATTTGTGGGGTTCTTTGGGAATTAGTTATGATTATTTTATTAGGACTACTGATGAGGATCATGTAAGACGTGTTCAAATGATTTTTGAGAAGTTGTATGAGCAAGGAGATATTTATAAGGGTGAGTATTCTGGTCTTTATTGTACTCCTTGTGAGTCTTTTTGGACTGAGTCTCAACTTGTTGATGGAAAGTGTCCTGATTGTGGACGTGATGTTTATTTGGTTAAGGAGGAGGCTTATTTTTTTAAACTTAGTAAGTATGCTGATAGATTGCTTGAGTTTTATGATGCTAATCCTAATTTTTTGCTTCCTATTTCTAGGAAAAATGAGATGATTAATAATTTTATTAAACCTGGTCTTCAAGATTTGTGTGTTTCTAGGACTAGTTTTGACTGGGGGATTCCTGTTCCTTTTGATAAGAGGCATGTTGTTTATGTTTGGCTTGATGCTCTTACTAACTATATTACTTCGCTTGGTTATCCAGAGTCATTTGATAAGTTTAATAGGTATTGGCCTTGTGATTTGCATTTGGTTGGTAAGGAAATTGTTAGATTTCATGCGATTATTTGGCCTTGTATTTTGATGGCTCTTGATTTACCTCTTCCTAAGCAAGTGTTTGGTCATGGTTGGCTTGTTATTAATGGTGGTAAGATTTCTAAGTCTTTAGGAAATTATAGGGATCCTAGGGAATATATTGCTAAGTATGGAGTGGATGCTGTTAGGTATTTTGCTCTTAGAGAGGTTCCTTTTGGTAGTGATGGTAATTTTTCTGAGGAAGCTCTTGTTACTAGAACTAATGGTGATCTTGCTAATGTTCTTGGTAATTTGGTTAATCGTTCTATTGCTATGACTAATAAGTATTTTGATGGTTGTGTTAGTGATAAGAATGATTATGAAGAGGATTCTGAGTTTATTTCTTGTGTTAAATCGCTTAGATTTAAGGTTGATGAGAAAATGAGTAATTATGAGGTTAATGAGGTGTTGGCACTTATTTTTGATGTTTTGAGAAGAAGTAATAAGTATGTTGATGAGACTACTCCTTGGATTTTATATAAGAATGGTGATATTGATAGACTTGAAAAGGTTTTATATAATTTGCTTGAGTCTATTAGGGTTTGTTCTATTTTGCTTCAACCATTTATTCCTTCGACTTGTGAGAGGATTTTTAAGCAACTTGGTGTTTCTGATGTTAGTTTTAGTGATATTGATGTTAAGTGTGATTTTAAGGTTAATAAGCAAGAGGTTTTATTTGAGAGAATTTCTGTTGATGAGTAAAAAATTGTGTAAACTATTATGTTTATGCTCTTTTTTTATTGTATTTTGATGTTTTTTGTTTTTATAATGAAGGTGCAGTTAAAAATAATAAGAAGGGAGCTTAAAGGATGTTAACTGATGGTAAGGCAGTTATTGGTGTTTTAGGAGCAGTATTGTTTTTAACTATGATAGTGTTTGATTTAACTATGTGGAATGTTTTATATAGTTTGATACTATTTGGTTATATTTTTAGGATTAAGATGTCTTAGATACTTTTGTATCTTTTTTAATTTATTGTTTGTGGGAGGTTATATTATGCTTATTGATACGCATTTGCATTTGGTTAATGAAAATTATGATATTGATGAGGTTGTAAATAGGGCAAAGGCTGCTGGTGTTAAGTATTTAATTGTTAGTGGTAGTGATTTGGTTGATAATAAACTTAATGAAAAACTTCTTGATACTTATGATAATGTTTTTTTAAGTGTTGGTTATCATCCTAGTTGTGCTTTAGATGTTAGTGATGAGGATTTGAGTTATTTGGAGGATTTAATTAGTCTTGATAGAGTGGTTGCAATTGGGGAGATTGGTCTTGATTATCATTATGGTAAGGATGATAGGGATAAGCAGATTGAACTTTTTAGATTTCAACTTGATCTTGCTGTTAAGCATAATCTTCCTGTTGTTATTCATACACGTGATGCTTTTCTTGATACATATAATATTTTGAAGGAGTATAATCTTAAGGGTGTTATTCATTGTTTTTCTGGTAGTGTTGAGGTTGCTAAAAAGTATTTGTCTTTGGGGTATTATTTGGGTATTGGTGGTGTTGTTACTTTTAAGAATAGTAAACTTAAGGATGTTGTTAAAGAAATTGGACTTAGTAGGGTTGTTTTAGAGACTGATTCTCCTTATTTGTCTCCTTATAGGGGTGAGGCAAATGAGCCTTGTAATGTGAGGTATATTTGTGATTTTATTTCTGAATATTTGGGTATTAGTTCTGATGAGGTTTCATTGGTAACTACTGGTAATGCTTGTTGTTTGTTTGACTTGAATGGTTATTTATGATAGAATTTTAATTACTTGGAGGTGGCCAGTTTGGCAAAGAAGAGTAAATTAAGGCGTAATATTATACCTAAGTTATTGTCGGGTGTTTTGTATGTCTTTGGTATTGTTTTTATTTGTGCTGGGGTAGTAGGAATTATGAGTTTAAATAATCAAACTTTTAAAGATACTAAGGCAATAAATAATAATTTGAGTAAGACTGTTTCTACTAAGGAACTTGTGGATTCTTTTCAAAAGTTAGATAAGAAAACTTTGTCTTCAGTTATGTATAGTAGCTTTGAGGATGCTGTTTATAATTCTAAGTATTATCCTACTAGTTTTGTGGGAAAACTTGTGCATTATGGTCCGGATTGTCCAGAGTGTGGTGGTCATTTGGGGTGTAATGGGCAAGATGCTAGGAATGGTAATATTTATTATAATGATAGTGAATATGGTAAACTTAGGATTGTTGCGATGAGTTCTACTATACCTTGTGGTAGTGTTATTAGAATTAATGTAAGTGCTTATGATCCTAATGGAATGTATGCAATTGTTCTTGATAGAGGTGTTGATGGTAATATGGTTGACCTTTTAAAAACTAGTGCTAAGGCTAGTTCTCCTGTTTCAAGTGTAAACAATGTTACATTTGATATTGTAAGATATGGTTATTAGAACGCATAAAAAACGCGTTTTTTTTTGTTTTTTTGTGATAAAATTATGAAAAAAATCCAAAAAAAATATTGATTTTTGTGTTATGATATTGTACTATTGTTATAGTAAAGGAGGAAAGTTATGGAAATGAAAGAAAATAGTCAAAAGAAAGTACTACTATCAGTTCTTGGTGTTGCAATTCTTGTAGTTGCTGTAATTGGTATATCATTTGCTGCTTATTTTACTACATTTAAGAGTGATACTAATTCAATTTCTACTGGTACTATCATGGTTAGTTATACTGAATCTAACAATGTAATTAATATACCAGATGCAATGCCAACAAGCGATGCAGTTGGTTCTGCATTAAGTGGTGCTGGAAAAACTTTTGATTTTACAGTTTCTACTAAGGCTACTAATGCTTTAACTGTACCTTATGTTATTACTTTAACACCAGATGATAATAATACACTTAAAGATAGCGAAATTAAAGTTTATTTAACTAAGGGTGGAACTGCAGTTAGTGAAACACCTGCTACTGATGCTAAGACTGTATCTGCTTTAGCTGCTGCTGATGGACGTACTGGTTCATTTGTATTACATAATGATTCAGATGTATATAATGCAACTGGAGAAGATGCTAAAACTAGTAGTTATGTTCTTAGAATGTGGGTTGCTGAAAATGTTACTGTAGATAATACAACTTCAAAAACTTATAAGGCAAAAGTTAATGTTGACTCTGCCGTAACTCCAATTGCTTAATAATAATTGGAAGTATATTTTAAAATTATGAAAGGAGACATTTATGGAAAATAACAATAATAAAAAGACTCTAATTTTATCAATTGTTGGTATATTAGTTTTAGTTATTGCTGTTGTTGGAGTTTCATTTGCAATGTATTCATTTACTGGTACTGGTACTAAAGATAACGTAATCACTACTGGTACTGTTAGCATGGACTTCTCTGAAGGAGCTAATAACTTTACTGTTTCTAATAAATATCCAATGAGTGATGCTAAGGGTGTTGCACAAACTGATGCTAAAGCTGATTTTGGTGTAACTGCTACTTGGGGTACTGCTCAAATGAACATTAAATATGATTTGGGTGTATCTGATATTACTCAAGGTGCTACTTTAACTGAAAATTATGTTAAAATTGCACTTTTGGATGGTGATGGAAAAGTTGTAGTTGGTTCTACTAAAGGATCTAATAATTTAACTGCTGGTGTTACTATTGGTTCACTTAAATCAACTGCTGCTCCTAATGGTTTATTAACTGAATATGGTTTAACTGGTGGTACTCTTACTACAAGTGGTGAAACTGATAATTATACAGTATTAGCTTATGTGTCTGAAGATTATGATTTACCTACAGATGTTGATACTACTGGAGCAAATGCTACAACTGATGCTACAACTGGTACTACTCAAACTAAATCAACTGGACCTGAAACATTTAGTTTCAAAATCACTGTTAAAGCTGTTCAAGCTTAATAGTGGGATAAAGACTTCTTCGGAAGTTTTTTTTTGTCAATTTGGATTTTCTTTTAGTTTTTTTCTTTTAAATTTAATTTATTTGTGGTAGTATATTCTTAAATTTGACACTTTTGAAAAATGAAAATCTCTCTAACCCTTGATATATAAG
>CAVGVM010000131.1:0-11320 GCA_963632645.1 Lachnospiraceae bacterium
TTAAAGTTATACATGGTATGCATTTTGTAGCAGTATATGAAAAATAAATTATATAAAACAAATTATAATTTACAACTTGAATTAGAAACTAAAATACGGCTCTTTGTCAAATAGTGGGCATAAGCCAAAAAGATGATAAAGAAATTCGAACAAGTTAGTGTGTTTAAGCACTAACTTGTTTATATAATAGGGAATCCACGTTTTATCAAAAAACTTGTTCAAGTTTTAAAGCTAAACCATTTTCTTTTGCTGTTTCAAGAATGATTTCTTCATTAACTATCTTGTCTGGGGCATATTTTTATTAAATTGATGTTCTAAGAAAAAATGTGAAATAAATTGTTATTAAATGCATTCATATCTATAACTATATTTTCATTTTTCTTGTTATTCTTTTATTTATTACTATCACCTTTATTAATATCTATTATATTAAAAATAATTGCGAGATAATTTATTTTATTACAAATTTAGAAAAAACCTAAACTCAAAAATTTGTTGCATTGTATTTTTATGTGTGATAAAATTATTATGACAATATTAGGATAGTAGGTGGGCTCATGGGTGTAAAAACAGTTAAAGTTACTGCAGATAAAGTTAGAAGAAGAAAAATAACTCTAAAAACGATTAAAATATCTATTTTATCCATATTATTACTACTTTTAATAATTTTTATTATCTTAGGGGTTATTTATAGTGGAGGTAGATTTACTGTTACTTTAGATCCTAATCTTTCTTTAGAGTCGGGACTTATTATTTATGAAGATAGTAAGGAAAAAAGATCACAAAGAAGGTTATTTGCAGAGGATGTTGAATTTATGGATAATATTTCAGTTAAGTGGCTTCCTGCGAATATAAATGATGAAAAAGATGGGCCTCACAATGGAGAAAATTATATTGCTTATACTTTTTATGCTGAAAATCAAGGTAAAAAAGTAATTAATTATTGGTATGAAATAGATATTGATGATGTTATAAAAAATGTTGATGAAGCTATAAGAATTATGATATATCGAAATAATGAAAAAACTCTTTATGGGAAGATTAATTCTCTTACTAAAAAGCCAGAAGAGGGGACTAAACAATTTTATTCTAACGATATTGCAGTACTTGAACAGAGAAAGGCTATGAAACCTAACGATATAGATAAATTTACCATTGTTATTTTTCTTGAAGGAGATGATCCGGATTGTTTAAATAATTTAATTGGTGGAGAAATAAAAATGCATATGGATATAAAAGAAGAGCATATTAAGGAGAACAAGTAATATGAGTAAAATAGTAAGAAATGATGATTATTCTTATTTAGATGATTTAGATTATAAAAAAAAGAGAAAAAGAAGGATTGGTTATTTGTTTTTATGCCTTTTACTTACTGGAATAATGCTTGCTTTTTCTACTTATGCTTGGTTTACTGCAAATAGGATTGTTTCTGTTGATTCTCTTAATGTTCATGTAGAAGCACAAGGAGGTATTGAAATATCTGTTGATGGGACTAATTGGAAAACAGTGGTTACAAAAGATGATATAGAAGGTGCTGGTGCTACATATGGTTCTAATATTAATCAGTTACCTGAAAGGCTTGAACCTGTTTCTACTGGTGGAATTGTTTCAAGTGGTCTTTTAAATATGTATTATGGTAGTGCTACTGGTAATACAAATGGAGATTATATATTAAGTGCTACAAAAAGTGATGAAAGTGTAGGTTCTGATGGTAAATTTATGGCTTTTGATTTATTTTTTAAAGTAGATAATGCTTCTGGTGTTTATCTTACTCCAGAGTCTACTATTAGTTTTTTAGGAACAAAAAATCCCGGTGTTGAAAATTCGATTAGATTAGGTTTTTTAGATGAAGGAACAGTAGCAATTGGGTCTGCTCTTGGAACAATTCAATCTCTTAGAAATGGTACAACTGATTCATTATATATTTGGGAGCCAAATGCTAATGCTCATTCAAGTACAGGTATTTCTAATGCTTTAAGTGTTTATGGTATTTCAATTGGAAGTAGTAATAGTCCTTTATCTTATTCAGGTGTATCTAGTGAAATAAAGACTAGTGCTAATGTTTTGCTTAAAGATGCAAATTCTAGTAAATATCCAAACTATTTTACTAATGTAGATGTTGATTATACAACTTCTTCTGGTTTTTCTTCCAATGAAAAGGTATTTGATTTTAAAGCTGGAATTACAAAAATGAGAATATATATATGGATTGAAGGACAAGATGTAGATTGTGAGAATGGTTCATCTTCTGGGGATATAGAATTTAAATTTCAATTAACTACTAATCCATCTTAATTATAGAAAGGAGAATACTATATGAAAAGATTTAATGTCTTTAAAAATATTGATATAAAAAAACTAAAACAAATATCTCGTTTTCGTTTTGCTTTTCTTATAGTATTTTTTTTAGTATTACTATCTAATTTATCTGCATATTTTTTAACTTATGGTGAATTTACCAGTCGTTTTGGTGAAGCTGGTAATAATAATACTAATATTAGTACAGATGTTGTTACTATTGATGATTTAAGAAGTGATTATGACTACTACATGGGGCTTAATTATACCAATAGTGATGATGGGAAACTACCTAGTGGCACTAATCAAAGTATTTATTCAGATGAAAATTTGGTTCAAATAAAAATTACTTATTCTGGTAAAGATAATGATAATGATCTTACTGGTTATGTTTCTAAAGATGAAAGACAGTTCATTTATAAATATTATAAAATGTTTCCTATTAATGATAATGGGACTAGTTCAAAAGATGATGATTATGTAACTTTTGATCTTATTGATAACCCTTTCACAGATAGACCGGATTCTAAGGTATTTAATGGTTGGACTACTAAATATAGAGGAGCTTCTATTTCCTTTGATAGTAATTATTATGTTAGAAAAGTTAAAATTCCTGTTACATATGATGGTAATGAAGTAAATCCTCTTGAAATTGAATTTAATGCCAATTGGATAAAAGGTAGTGTTGGAGTTAAGTCTTCTAGTGCAACATGGGCTTCTGTATTTTCAAATTTAGATTCTGTTTCAATGAAAAAAGTAGTTGCAAGTGAAAGAGTTATTGAATATGAACCATATGATATGACAGGTTATTATAGTATGGTTACTATTTCTAGATGGGAAAGTTACGCAGGCTATTATAATAATAGAGGACAATATCAAAATAGAGGAACTTGTTATAGTAGAAATGGTTGTACATATTATAGTGAAATTAATAATGAGGATTATGATTCTAGTAAAACTTATTATGAACTTTCTGGTGGGTATATGACTGAAGTTGATCCTTCTTCCCTTAATCTTGTCATAAAAACTGATGAAGTAGTTCGTAATGAAGATTTATATAATGCTAATGTTTCTGGCTTTTATAGACAAGTTACCATTGAAAGATATGCAAGTATTGTAGGATATTATGATTCTAATGGCACTTTACAAACAAGTGGAACTTGTAATACTTCTGGAGGTTGTGAGTATTATGAATTAATTCAATATTATGATAGTGATAATAATGAAGAATTAGCAAGTGATACTGAAGATTATTATTACTTAGTTACTAGAGATACTAATATTATTGTTATGACTGAAAATGTAAGTGATACTTGGAGTAGTTCTCAAGATAAGCCTTTTACTCTTACTAGTAAGTATGGAGATTATGATAATGATTCTGTTTGGTCTTTATCAAGTGGTTCTGGTTGGGGAAGTTCTAGTACTACTGTTTATGCATATGCTGATATGGCTATTGAAAATTTAATAATTAATAGTGGCTCTAGTTTTTCAAGTTCTACTGATGCAGGAGATTCATCAAGAAGCTTTTATGGAAATTATCATAATGTGAAGTTTGGAAGAGGAATAGAAAAGAGTGGAAGTAACAGTACTTTTGTAAGTATTATTGGTGGAAGTGGTTCTTCAAGTGGTAGCAGAAATAATGTTACTAAGTATAGTTTAATAATTGAAAGTGGTTTTTATAGTTCAATTGCTATTACTAATGGTATTTCTAATCGGAGTACCCCGACAATATATACTGAAAGTGTGGCAGTTTATGGTAATGATTATGATAGAGCAAGTTCTAATAATTCTAAATTAGATATTTATTATTGTGCTTCAGGCAGTTGGGGTGGTTATTTATATGCTTCTGATAACAATGGTATTTTCTCAGATTTAACTGTTAAAAGTGGTTCTTTTGGAACAGGGAAAACCGATCATACAGCAGGTATTTATGTTGGTGGTAGATATGGTGGTACTCATTATGCTGCAAGAAAGGTGAGTGTTCAAGGTGGGTATATATATAATTTAATTGGAGGTCCACTTACTGCTAGTACTAGAGGCTCTGTTAATGATACATATATGTATATAAGAGGCGGGGTTATTGATATGCTAACTGGTGGTGCTGGAACTTCTGCAACATATGGAAATAGAATTATCCAACTTACTGGTGGAGAAATAAGTTATAGTGTATTTGGAGGTTCTAATGGCTGGGATGGTAGTGATGGAGATGGTACTTTAAATGGATCTTCATTAATATATGCAGGAGGAACAGTTGTTATAGGAAATGAAGAGTACATAACTAATAACAATACATTATTTAATGCTGAAGCTGGTTCTATTTTTGGTATTGGTAATGGTAAGTCTACCATTGAGTCTATTGGTTCTAGTGATAATTCTAATATTATTATTGATACTGGTGCTACTATCAAGAAAAATGTATATGGTGGAGGAAATTTCTCTGCA
Organism: Lachnospiraceae bacterium; assembly: GCA_963632645.1. Taxonomy (GTDB): domain Bacteria; phylum Bacillota_I; class Bacilli_A; order RF39; family UBA660; genus UMGS1449. The sequence goes on from CAVGVM010000131.1 coordinate 4,741, forward strand.
GTTGGAATAAGTAGTTCCGAAAGCACTACTTCTACTAATATAACTATGTATGGTGGAGAAGTAAAAGGTTCTATATTTGGCGGGGGTAATAATAATGGTTCTGGTTCTTCTTCAATAAAATCTACTATTAATATAAATGTAAATGGTGGAAAAGTTCTTGGTTCTGTATATGGCGGTGCTAATGAAAAGGGAACTATTTATGGTAATGTATTTTTAAATATAAATTCTGGAGAAGTTTCTTCAGTGTATGGAGGAGGAAAAGGTGGATATGAATCATCTGATTCACCTGGAACTTATGTATCAGAAAATATAAGAGTTGTTATAGGTAATTCTTCGTATGATGCTCCTGTTATAAGTGGAGAAGTTTTTGGAGGAAGTGCTTTTGGTACTGTAAATGGTACTACTAGAGATGATGATGTTTCATCTTATGATACTATTGTTACCGTTAATAAAGGTACAATTAGTTCAGTATATGGAGGAGGAAAAGGAGATTTTACTTTTGTTCCCTATGTTAAAGGAAATGTTACTACTATAATAAATGATGGTAAGATAGTAAATGTTTTTGGGGGTAATGATGCAAGTGGTACTCCTAATGGTACAGTAAAAGTGTATTTAAAAGGTGGCGAAGTAACTTCAGCTTATGGTGGAGGAAATAAGACATCTGTTAATACTACTAATGTATATTTGCAAGGTTCTACTTGTGAAAATGTTTTTGGGGGTTCTAACTATTCTGGTGATGTTTCAGTAAGCAATGTTATAGCAACTAGTGGTACTTCAGTTAATTTATATGGTGGAAATAATCAAGGAGGAACTACTAATACTTCAAATGTATTACTTGATGGTGCTACTATAGAATCAATTTATGGTGGTGGAAATGTTGCAGTTACTACAAAGACCTCTATTAATCTTAAAAGTGGGAATGCTATATCTGTGTATGGTGGAGGAAAGAGTGCTTCAATTACAAGTGATACATTAGTTAATTTAAATGGTGCAACATGTAATAATATTTTTGGAGGAAGTGATAGTTCTGGTGATGTTCCTGAAAGCATTGTTAATATAAATTCTGGTATTTCTACTAATGTTTATGGTGGAAATAATCAAGGGGGAGTTACAACAACTACTAATATTAATCTAGAAGGCGGAAAAATAACAAATGTTTTTGGAGGAGGTAATGAAGCTTCTAGTGTTACTTCTAATATTAAACTTGATGGTTCTAGTGTTACTTCTATCTATGGAGGAGGAAATGAAGCAGGACTTACTACATCTAATATTGATTTATTAAGTGGAAGTTCTACTAATGTTTATGGTGGTTCTAATAATTCTGGCGATGTTGATAAGAGTAATATAACTACTAGTCCAACTGAAAAAGATAATATAAATATAAATACTGAGTTGAAAATGGATGTTGATGCTACTGCTGTTGCAGTTGATTCTTCATGGCAAGATACCAATTATAATTCTGTTGTTACTTTGAATGTAACTATTACTAATAATTCTTCTGAGACTATTACTGAATACAATGGTAAAATTAAAGCTGAAAACTCTTCTTTATATAGTAATTATAGTGGCAATGATTTAACTATAAAAAATGATACATATTCTTTTGATCAAATTAATAAATATGATTCAAATAGACCATATTCTTTATCACCAGGAGCATCACATACTTTTTCGTTTCAAATTTATTCAAAGAAAACAGCAAGTGAATTTATTATTGATGATTTTTCTATAACAGGTATTACAGAATCAGGAGACAGTTTAGTGCAAAGTAATAATAAATTAGTTATTTCTTCAGTATATGGCGGAAATAATCAAGGAGGCACTACTAATGTTACAGATATAAATTTAGATACTGGTTATATTCATAATGTTTTTGGTGGGGGGAATAATGCTCCAGTTAATGACACAAATCTTGTTTGTAATGGAATGACTGTTGGAGGGCAATTATATGGTGGAGGCAATAATGCTGGTGTTAATAATAGTACAAAAGTAGAAATTATTTCATCTAATATATCTGGTTCTATTTTTGGTGGGGGAAACAATGGTTTTGTAGGCAAAAATACAGATGTTTATGTTTCATCCTCTACTGTTGGAGAAAGTATTTATGCAGGAGGTAATGGTGCTAGTGCTACTACTAATGGCAATGCAAATGTTACAATTGATGGTACTAGCAATATTTCTAAACATGTTTTTGGCGGTGGAAATGCTGCAACTACTGGAACAGAAAGTGAAAATAATTCAGTTAGTAAAGTAAACATAGTAGGAGCCACTATCGGAGGTAATGTCTATGGTGGTGCTAATACATCGAAAGTTTTTGGTAATACAAAAGTTAATATTGGTAAAGATACAGTTAATGATGATACTTTAGTTACTGCTGATATATTGATAAAAGGAACAATATTTGGTGGAGGAGAAGCTAATGCTTCTGGTAGTGAAAACTATGACTTTAGCTTTATTAGTGTTACAAAGGGAATAGATATTTTTATAGATGGAAATAATCATGAGAACTTTTCAATAAATGGCTCTATCTTTGGTAGTGGTAATGCCTCTTCCACTTCTGGTTATAGTAATATAACAATTTCTAATTATGGAACTAGTTCTGATATAAAGAAAAACATTTCTCTTCAAAGAGCAGATATTGTTACTATAAATAATTCTTATCTTGAATTTAGTGGTACTACTGATAGAACTAATGAATATGCAGATGAATTATTTGCCATAAGTAGAGTAGATAAACTTAAAATAAAAAATAATACTAGTTTATACTTGAAAAATGGTGCTAATTTACTTAAACATTTAGTAAGTGCTGTGGATATAGGAGATAATGAAGTAAAGGCAACAGTATTAATAGATGACGAAACAAAAAAAGTTGTTAAAAATGTTGATAATAGAATATATATGTATGAAGGGAAAGTTTTAAATGTAGCAACAAATCAAAATATTACAGCTTATGGAATAGTGGATGGAATGTCATTCTTTGGAATGTATCAAAAAAATAGAGATGGAAAAATAGAAACTGCTATGTATGACAAAGATTATAATTATGGAGATGCAGCTTCATCAGGGGATTTATATTATTTTACAAAGGGTAGCTATGTTCTTGGTTTACATAAAGATAATCATGATATAACAGTTGATGGATTTTATTCTAATTTTGATAATGAAAATGATACTGGAAAGATTAAAACTGCCTATATAGAACCTACTCCTGAAAATGCTAGTTATTATATGTGGTCTATAGGAGAACAAGTATCATCATATGAAATAAGTTTAACTGCTTCTAAATATCTAACTTTAGGTACTGAAGAATTATCTTTAATAAGACATTCTACTGCTAATTCAGTATTTTCCATAGTAGGTTTTAATTATAATGATCTTGCAAGTGGAGTAAATCTTGTAAAAGAAGATGATGTTCCAAGAATAGCAGCAAGTGGTACTGATGCAGATAATACTATGAGTTTAGTCATGAAAACTCCATCTTCTGGTTGGATGAATAATGGGGAAACAACCTTCTTATCTAATGAAGATAATCAAGTGTATGGAACTACTACATACAAAAGAGAAAACTCTGCTCTTAATCCAACATTACAATTTTACTTATATCATTCTAAAAACTTAGAAACATCTGGGGATATGGGTGAAGTTACAATATCTTTACTAGTTATAACTCCTAAAACAGATTTAGAAAGTGATATAGAAAGAGTTAATATTGTAGTTAAGCTAAATAGAGCTCTTTATAATACAAATGATTATGAAGCTTCTATAACTTCAGGTAAACAATATGGGCTTTTTGCAACGGATGATGTTAACATAACTAGTACAGGAAGTTTTAGTACTTATTATTCTTTATATGCTGAAAAAGAAGATTTTTATAAAACTGGTTATCATAGGACTCTAGTATCTGATTATGTATTACCAAAAAATACTAAATTAACTATGATTGATTATAGTGATCATGATAATCCAGAATATTATTATCATGTTATTACGGAAGAAGAACAAACGCAGACAACATCACAATTTAATAGTACAGGTGAAGCCTCTTATGATTTTAATAAATTTATAAAAATGGGAAGTACAAGTGCAGACAATAAATATGATGATAGCTTAAAAAATACTATTTATTATGATAGTGATAAGAATGCTGCTCATGAAGAGTTTATTTTCATTGTTGATTTTGGTGAAAGTAATATTACTAGTAGTGTTATAGATAAAACACTTTTAATAGAATTAAGGGATTCAAATAATCAAACAAGAGTTAGTGTTTTAGGAATTGAACAAAGTTTAATGAAATATAATCTTCACACAAATAAAAACTCTGTTATTGATATATCAGGTTCCTTAGATAATACTAATGTTCATCCTGGGGACACAGTAAAACTTGAAGTTGTTACAGATTTTATTCAACAAACTTATAATGGTAATACAGTTTATGATACAAGTTATTTTGATAAGCAGCTTGGAATAAAAATTAGTTTATATGATAAAGATAAAAATCTTGTTACCGGAGCTAGTTTACTTGGTTTTACATATGAACTTGATGGAAAAGTTTACTATCCTAGAATGGATGGTACAGTTAGGATAAATATTGCAGAAAAAGTATCTAATGTTCTCGCAAAAATTAAAATAAAAACAACAGATTCTTTAGCAGCAGGAACTTATACAATGAAAATAGAGTCTTTTGGTTCTCCAGATGGTATATATTACGGCTTAGAATCATCAGATTATACAACACTTACATTTAATGTTCTTGATACAGTATATGGACTTTCAGTATCTTTACCTGAAAAAGAAACAATTATAGATAAAAAAACTGGTAAAAACTTAAATAAAAATAATGTTCTTGCATTTAACTATAAATATAATTCCGTTTTAAATAATCCTAAAATATATATTTCACTAAAAAGAAGAGATTATTCAAGTGTATATTCTACAAGTTACGAACCAGTTGACTTAAAAGATTATATTTCTAATAATTATTCTGATCCAGTTAGAGATTATGAATACTTATTATCTTCTAATCCTGTTAATAATACAGATATATTTATTTATATGAAGGATAATTTAAAAACTGGAACATATAAAGTTGTATTTTCGCTTTATGATGGTGACAGTTACATAGGAGAAGTTTATAATTATATAATAATAAAATAAGGATGTGGTATTATGGATAATATTAAAGAATTAGAATTTGATGAATTACTTGATATATATTTAATAGTTAAAGAATATATAGAATATTTAAATGCAAATATGCTTGAATATGATGAAGGAGAACAATTATGAAAGATGAATTAATTAAACAAATTAATGTTCAAAAAGAAATATTATCCACTTTACCTAAAAATAATAAAAAAAATACAAAAAAGTTTCTAGAACATATTTCATCTGAAATAAATAGTTATAGTATTTTATGTAAAAATATAAAAGAAGAAATTTCTAATAGAAGGTCTAAAATAACAAAGAAAATATCTAATATTAAGGGTGATTGTTCCGTTCTTGAAAATATAGAAAAAGAATATAAATTTTTAAATGATTATAATACATCTTATGAAAAATTAGAATTTGATAGGATAATATATAATTTATCTGATAAAAAATGTGACTATAATAAAATCAATAGTTTAATTTCTGATCTTTTATTAAAGTTCAAAGATGCAGGAATAGAACTTAATTGTGATAGTTTTAAATATAGTCCAGTTGTATATGATTATATGGGTATGTATTTTAAACATATTAGTAATCTTGAAAGTAAAGAACTTAAAGATTATTTTGAAAGCTTGTATTGGAAAGATTCTGATATTGTTATTCATATTGAACTTGTTTTTAAAAACTTATATTTTAAATATAAAAAAGTATTTGATAAATATTGTCTTGATAAGAAAAAAGAAATATGTAATAATAAAAAATCTTTATATGAGAGATATTCTATAGAAAAGATTAATTATGATACTTTGATAAATAATATTGGAAATGTTTATAATAGTTTACTAGATGGTAATGTTAACATAAATGATTTAGCAAATGATAAGATAATTTCTTTAGTTAAAAATTATACAGATAAGGATATTAATAATAATTATGATGAAATAATACCTGAGTTTTCAAAGCTTAAAAATACATTAGAAGAATATCTTTATATATTAAAATATGATTATATTATTTCTGATCTTAAGGAAATATATGATAAAAAAGATATCAAAAAAGATATCAAAAAAGATATTTTAAAAAGCAGCTATAAAGAAGTATTATTATCAGAAAAAAAGATTAGTAAACTTTCTAAAAAAGTATATTCTTATAGAAAAAGAAAAAATAAAGAAGATTTAATAGATAAATTAAATATGGAGATTAGTTTGAAGATTATTGAAACCAAAAAATTATATGATTCTTATGAATATAATAAACTTGTAAGTTGTGTTAATTTGTTAAATGATAATAGTGAAATTATGTATTTATTCTTAATAGCTAGTTCTTTTTATATATATTTAAATCATTTTGAAGATAGTAATGCTTTTAATATTCAAAGAGATTTAGATAAATTATTACTTTCTCCATATAATACTTTAATTAATAATATTAA
>CAVGVM010000132.1:0-7745 GCA_963632645.1 Lachnospiraceae bacterium
CTAAAGTACTTGGGTCAGACGGAATAAAAGTAAGTCAAAAAAGAGTTGCAAGAAGAATGAAAATTCTAAAACTTAGAAGTATAACAACAAAAAAGTATAATCATTCAGGAAGTACCAAAAATGATAATACAAAAGAATATCCAAACCTTTTAGAACAAGACTTTTTTGCTGAAAAACCAAGTCAAAAATGGGTTGGAGATATTACTTATATCTATACTAAGGAAAAAGGATGGACTTATTTAGCAATAGTAATGGACCTATTTGATTTAAAAGTATTATGGGCTTAATATGACAGATGATTTGGTAATTGATGCATTTAAAAAAGCACTAATTAATAGAGGTTTAAACGAAGATGGAATATTTCATTCGGATAGAGGAAGTCAGTATACATCAAATGATTATGAAAAGTTATTAAATACATTAAAAATAAAACATTCCTATAGTAAAAAGGGTTATCCTTATGATAATGCAAGTATGGAAAGCTTCAATGCCATATTAAAGAAAGAAGAAGTAAATGTTAATAATTATGAGACATTTAATGAAGCTAAATTAGCAATATTTGAGTTTATAGAAAGCTGGTACAACAATCAAAGAATACACAGCACTATAGGATATATTACACCAAATGAAAAGTATAATAATTATATGGCTAATTTAACGCTAGCTTAGTATTTAATTTTATGCCGAGAAAACTTTTGATAAGTAAAGAAATATTTTTTACCTTAATGGAGTTTAATGATTATTATTTTCATTTTTTGAAAATAATAATCACTTAAACGACTTATAATTAATAAAAATATTTCTGCTTGTCAAAAGGAAATTGGAATAAATTTGAATACTTATAATTAAGAATGTGTAAAAAACCGTGTCCTAAAACTTGACCTAAATCCAATGAAAGTGTTTAACTTTTGTTGTGATTTTTTTTCTTTTGCTTTATAATTTATATGTATTTAGGTGGTGTGCTATGGATAAAGTTATATTAATTAATAAGCCTAAGGGTTGTACTTCTCGTGATGTTGTTAACACTGTTTGTCGTAAGTTTAATACTAAACGTGTTGGACATTTTGGTACTTTAGATCCTCTTGCTAGTGGTCTTTTAATTATTGGTATTGGGGCTTTAACTAAACTTGGTAATTTTTCTTTATTTGATGATAAGGTCTATCGTGCTGAAGTTCTTATGGGTGTTAGTACTGATACTTATGATGTTACTGGTTCAGTTGTTTCTAGAAGTGGTTATGCTTCTAGTGATGCTATTTTATCTTGTCTTAATAGTTTTGTTGGTACTTATGATCAAGAGGTTCCTATATATAGTGCTGTTAAGGTTAATGGTCGTAAGTTATATGATTATGCTCGCAGTGGTGAATTTGTTACTTTACCTAGTAAATCTGTTACTATTCATTCCATTTATGATGTATTTTTTTATGAAAGAGATGGTCTTAAGTATTTTTCTTTTTGTTGTTCTGTTAGCAAGGGTACTTATATTAGAAGTCTTATTAATGATATTGGTAAAAAACTTGGTGTTAGCCTTTGTATGAGTAATTTAGAAAGAATTAGTCAAGGTAACTTTTCTTTATCTGATGCTTGTAATCTTTCTGATCTTGATTCTGATAATTATAAACTTCTTGATGTTTGTGATATTTTTTCTCCTTTGGTGATGGAAGTTCCTTCTTCTTTATATAATAGTGTTATTAATGGTGGTATTATACCTAAAATTAGTGATAAATATATTCTTTTTGTTAAATCTGGTGTCTATCTTTTTATGTATGGTCCATATAAATCTGGTATGAAGCCATATTTGACCTTTAAAAATGATTAGAAATAATATATAATATATATAGACTATTTAGTATTGGAGTGATTATATGTTTAGTTCTTTAGATGAGTTAAAAGAAAGAATAATGCCTGCTTTGTGTAAGCGTTCTGATGATTTTAAGACTTTGGGTTTTAATATTACTGAGGAAGATATTTTTATTTATTTGAAGAATAATAAATGGATGCATAGTAAGGATTTGTCTTTGAATGAGATTGTTAATGATATTTTAAAATTAGATGTTAATGTTATGAGGTGATAATTTGACTAATAGGGTAATTGAATATAGTGATTTAGAATCTAAGTTAAAGGGTTATTTAAAGAGTTCTGATATTAAGGAGATTAAGAAGGCTTATTTATATGCTAAGGAAAAGCATAGTGGTCAATATAGAAGGACTGGTGAGGAGTATATTGTTCATCCTCTTTTTGTGGCTTATATTTTAACTTCTATAAATGCTGATAAGGATACTATTATTGCTGCACTTTTACATGATGTTGTTGAGGATACTGAGGCTAGTAAGAATGATATTAAAGATAATTTTGGAGAAGTAGTGGCTAATTTAGTAGATGGTGTTACTAGGATTAATAATATTAATGTTTCTACGGATAATGAATATTTGACTAGTTATTATAAGAAGATAATTGTTGGTATGAGTGAGGATGTTAGGGTCATAATTATTAAGCTTGCGGATCGTCTGCATAATATGAGGACTTTGTATGCTCTTCCTCATGAAAAACAAAAAAGAAAAGCTAAGGAGACTTTGGAAATTCTTGCTCCGATTGCTCATAGGCTTGGGATGAATAAGATTAAGAGTGAACTTGAAGAACTTTCTCTTAAGTATTTGAAGCCTGAGGCTTATAGGGATGTTGTTGTTAAACTTAATAAAACAAAAAAAGAACGTGAAGAATGTGTAAAGAAGATGATGGATGAGGTTAGTAAACTTCTTACACAAAATGGTATTAAGCATGAAATTAAAGGTCGCGCTAAGAGTATTTATAGTATTTATAAGAAACTTGATAAGGGTCGTAGTTTTAATGATATATATGATCTTTTAGCAATTAGAATTCTTGTTGATAAGGAACAAGAATGTTATTTGGCTCTTGGACTTATTCATTCTAAATATAAACCTGTTTCTAAGAGGTTTAAGGATTTTATTGCTATGCCTAAGACTAATCTTTATCAAACACTTCATACTACTGTTTTTGGACTTGAAGGTAATTTATTTGAGATTCAAATTAGGACTTATGATATGGATGAAATTGCTGAGAATGGTATTGCTTCACATTGGGCTTATAAGGAAAATAAAAATGCTGCGGTTGAGATGCAAAATATTACTGAACAAAAGTTGCAGTTTTATAAATCTATTATTGAACTTAAAGATGATAAACTTACTAGTGAGGATTTTGTAGATAAAGTAAAAAATGAGGTCTTAAGTAATAATATTTATGTATATACTCCGAAAGGGGATGTTATTGAACTTCCAAAGGGTGCTACTCCGATTGATTTTGCATATAGAGTACATTCTCAAGTTGGTGATAAGATGACTGGTGCTATTGTTAATAATAATATGGTTTCTCTTACATATGAACTTAAAAATGCTGATATTATAAAAATAATAACTAATAATAATTCTAAGGGACCTTCTAGAGAATGGCTTAATATTGTTAAGACAACTGGTGCTAGAAATAAAATTAAAAGTTTCTTTAATAGGACTACTAGAGAAGATTATATTACTCTTGGTAAGGATTTACTTGAAAAGGAATTACGTAGAAGGGGTATTTCTATTTCTTCTTTTATGGAAAAGAAAAATTTAGATAAGATTTTTTCTGAGTTTAAACTTAGTTCTGTTGATGATCTTTATTTAAATATTGGTAATAACAAATTTTCTCCTAAGAGTATTGTAAAACACGATGAGTTAGTAGAAAAACCTGTTCAGAAGATATTTAAACCTTTTTCTAAGAATACTAATAATGATATTGTTGTAGGTGATACTAAAAATATTGAAACACATATTGCTAATTGTTGCCTGCCAGTTCCAGGAGATGAGATTGTTGGGTATATTACTAAATCTAGTGGTATAAGAATTCATCGTAAGGAATGTAGTAATGTTGAGTTTTTTGATGAAAGAAAGATTAATGCTACTTGGAATGATGAATATAGTAATAAATATAATAGTGAACTTATAATACATACAACTTCTGATGAAAATATTATTGTTGATATTGTTCAAGCTGCGGCTTCTTTAGGAATTACTTGTGAGAATGTTAATCTTATAAATAAAGGATCAAATAACGTTTATTCTGTCTCTGTTTTAGTAACTAATGTTTCAGAACTTGATAAGTTTATGATTAATTTAGGTAAGATTAATTATGTTAATGATGTTGAAAGGATTATGAGATAATGAAAGTTGTTGTACAAAGAGTAAGTGAGGCTAGTGTTAGTGTATCTTCTAGTGTTGTTGGAAAAATTGATAAAGGTCTTCTTCTTTTAGTTTCTTTTACAGCTGGAGATAATGATGAGGTAATCGACTGGATGGTTCGTAAGATTAGTAATCTTAGAATATTTGATGATGAATCTGGGGTTATGAATTTATCTGTTTTAGATGTTGGTGGTAAGATTTTATCTATTTCTCAGTTTACTTTGTATGCTGATTGTAAAAAAGGAAACAGACCTAGTTATATAAATGCTATGGGCGGAGAAGACGCTGTTTTGTTATATGATAAATTTAATGATAAACTTAGAAAATGTGGTTTAGAAACTGAAGAAGGTATTTTTGGAGAAGATATGAAAGTTTCTCTTATTAATGATGGACCAGTTACTATTAGTTTAGAAAAATGATTGCTTGGAGGTATTATTTATGGCTTATATAAAGGGTAATTTTAGGAAGTATATTTTTAGATCTGATAAAGATTATGTAGTAGGACTTTTTAAAGTTAAGGAAAGTGATTTAGATCTTAAAAGTTCTACTATTACATTTACTGGTTATTTTGGTGATCTTAATGAGAGTGATAATTATCTTTTTAAAGGAGAAATAGTAAGCCATGATAAATATGGTGAGCAGTTTAGTGTTAGTTCTTATGAAGTTCTTCTTCCAGATGATAAAGATCATATTATTGATTTTTTATCTAGTGAATTATTTAAAGGAATTGGAGAGAAAAAGGCTAAAAGTGTAGTAGATGCTTTAGGAGTTAATTGTTTAACACTTATTCTTGATGATAGAAATGTTTTAAGTGAGGTAAAGGGTTTAACTGCTAAGCAAAGTGATATTATTTATGAAAGTCTTCTTTTATATAAGTCTAGTTATGATAAGATGATTAATTTAGTTAGTCTTGGTTTTTCTATGCGTGATGCTCTTAAGATTGAAAAGTTTTATAGTAATAATATAGATACTATTTTTACTAGTCCTTATCAAATGATTGATGATATTCCTGATATTACTTTTGGTAAAATCGAAAGACTTAGAGGTAGTTTTGGGATTGGTTTAGATGATCTTGATAGAGTTTCTTATGGAACTATTTATGTTCTTGAAAATATTAGTTTTAGAACTGGAGATACTTATACTTCATATGATATGCTTATTAATTATTCTAAAAAAGTACTAGGTGTTAATGAAGAAGTTATTAATAAAGGAATAACTAATTTAGTTAAGTTAGGAAAAATAATTATTGATAATGATAGATATATTTTACTTAGTACTTATAATAAAGAAATGTATATTGCTAAGAGGATTAGTGCTCTTACTCGTGAGTTTGGAGATTTATCTTATTCAGATGAAATAAGTTCTATAGAACAGCAGCTAGGGGTTATCTTTAATAAAGAACAAAGGGAGGCTATTGAAAGAGCATTTAATTTTAGTTTTTCAATTATTACAGGGGGTCCTGGTACTGGTAAGACTAAGGTTGTAAAGGCTATTACGAGTTTATATAGAGTTATTAATAATCTTTCTAGAAAAGAACTTTTAGATAGTTTAGTTTTACTTGCTCCGACAGGAAGGGCTAGTAAGAGAATGAGTATGGAATCAGGGCTTCCTAGTTATACAATTCATAGATTTTTGAAATGGCAAAAAGAAGAAAATACTTTTTTAATTAATGAAGAAAATAAAAGTGATGCTAAGTTTGTTATTATAGATGAGGCTAGTATGCTTGATACTGATCTTTTGTATAATTTGCTTTTAGGACTTAAAGCAAATGTAAGAATTGTTATGATTGGGGATTATAATCAACTTCCTAGTGTAGGAGCAGGACAAGTTTTAAAAGATTTTATTCAAAGTGATGTTGTTCCAGTTACTTATCTTAAAACTTTATATAGACAAGATAGTAATTCAAATATTAATTTTTTAGCACATGATATTATTTCTGGAAAACTTGATATGTCTTTATTTAATGAAAGTGATGATCTTACTTTTGTCAAAGCTAGTAGTGATAATTTAAAGTCTTGTCTTAATGATTTTGTTTTAACTTATAAAGATATGTCTATTTATGATATTCAAGTTTTAGCACCAATGTATAAAGGTGATAATGGAATAGATGCTCTTAATATGTATATGCAATGTATTTTAAATGAAAAAGATAACTTTAAAAATGAACTTTTACATAATGGAATGATTTATAGAGAAGGGGATAAAGTTATTCAACTAGTTAATAGTGTTGAAGATAATGTTTTTAATGGGGATATTGGTGAGATAGTTAGAGTTAATAAAGGAAAGAAAAAAGAAATTGTTTGTGATTTTGATAGTAATATGGTTAATTATAGTGCCTCTGTTTTTGAAAATTTTAAACTTGGTTATGTTATTAGTATTCATAAAAGCCAAGGTAGTGAGTTTAAAATAGTTATTCTTCCTGTTTTAAATGTTTATAGTTTTATGCTTTATAGAAAAATTATTTATACTGCAGTAACAAGAGCAAAGGAAAAACTTATTGTAATTGGGGAAGAGTCTGCACTTAGAAAGGCTATTTCTATTGATAGGGATGAAAATAGAAAAACTCTTCTAAAAGAGTTATTAATTGAAAGTATTTAGTTTGGTAAAAGATAAAGTTTTGATGGCTTTATTTTTTTGTTATTTGTTTCATAAAAATAGCACTTAGTTTTGGACTAGGTGCTAAACCCATAATATGACAAGTACTTACTCCATTTAAGTACTTCCTTTTTAATATATGTAAAATTTCTTTACGTATTCATAATATCATAGTTTTGTTCTTTTATCAATATGTGGTAAAAATTACCATTTGAGTTAGTGTAATAGAAAAATAGTTTTTTTCTCTTTTTTTTTGGTTTATTTTTTGGTACAATAATGGTGGTGATTAAAGTGAGAAAGAAAAAAGAAATCGATATTGAAAATTTAAATAGTGTGATAGTTTTAAGTAAGAAAATACTTAAGGTATTATTTATTGTTGTTATTTTATCTTGTATTTTAATTGCAGCGGTTTTATTTGATAAGTTTAATATTTTTAGAACTATTCTTAATATTTTAAGTGTTGCTGCACCATTTTTTATTGGTTTTGTTATTGCTTGGCTTTTGAATCCGGCAGTTACTTTTCTTAATAAAAAGGGTGTTAAGAGGGGTCTTGGTTCGGTATTTGTATTTGTTATGTTTTTAGTTATTGTGTTTCTTGTAATTAAGTTTATGATTCCAATGCTATATAAACAAATTAATGAATTTATTGATATTCTTCCTTCTTTAGTGTTACAGGTTACTAATTTTATTCATGAGAGTTTTGTTAAACTTAATTCTACTGGTTTTGATTTTAATACTGTTGAGACTAAGATTTATGATACTTTGGAATCGTTTGGTACTGATTTAACTACTAAGCTTCCTGGTATGATTATTGGTGGTGTTAGTAGTGTTGTTTCTAGTATTTGGTCTGTTATTTTAGGATTAATAGTTGGTTTCTATTTACTTATTGATTTTGATGGTATGAAGAAAATATTTAATAT
>CAVGVM010000133.1:0-5453 GCA_963632645.1 Lachnospiraceae bacterium
TACACAAATTTATTTACAGACTCAAATAAACCCTTAACCTAAACAAGGATTCATTTTTCTTTGCTTACTACTACAAGTAGCCGTTTCAGAAGTAAGAATACTCTTATCAAGACCATAATAATCCATTAAATCAGTAGTCATATTCTTATATATTTCAATAGCAGTATCGTAATCATTATTATTAATACAACCAATAGCAGGAGAAATATATTCTAAAAGCATAACATGAGCAGTCCTAAACTTATTATCATCACTATTTATTCTATCACAAATTAATGGTCCAACAACATCATAATCTTCTAAAAGTGGTAAACATTCAGGATCATTCTTCATATAATCATCCCTAAAACTCCTAAGACTATCCAAAGTATTACAATGATCTTCAAAACCTAATACCTCACACATACAAGTAGTAAGATAACAACCACCAGAATTATTCTTCTTTACAAGATGATCACAACTACGACTAGCAGGATCAACATATCGTTTATAATATTTACAATAAGCATCTCCCCATTTAACATCATTCATATCTAAAAGAGCACAATCAAGACATTCCCATGGATATGGCATAATAAAAACCTCCTTTTCAAGTTCTCCTATAATAACATAAAAATAACCAAAATTCAACAAAAAACACCATAAAACATTTACTAAACCAAAAAAACTATGCTAAAATAGACATATAAACATTTATAAGGAGGAAAAAATATGAATAAATACGTAAAAATAGCCATAGTAATAGCAATAATAGTAGCAGTATTCCTTTTATCATACTTAGTAACAGGAAAAAAACAAGTAGAATTTATCAATAATGAAGAATACTCAGAAATAATAAACGAAGGAGGATTTGTATACTACGGAACAAAAGATAGTGAAAATGCTCTAACAGATATAGCAAAAGAGTCAAATATAAAAATAAGTATCCTAGATTCATCTAAAAACAAAACAAACAAACTAAAAGAAAATACTCTATATGAATACAAAGATGGAAAAATGGTATACAAAAACGAAGAAGATTTAAATAGTTATAAATTCAAAAAATCACTAGCAGAAGAAGGAATATATAAAAGTTATATTACTGTAACATTCGATGAATACAAAGAAATAATAAAAAGTGAGGGTTACAACTTTATGTTTATAGGAAGTGCAACATGTAGTTATTGTGATAAATTTAAAGAATCAATTAAAGAATCTTTAACAGAATATAATTATGCAATATATTATCTAGACATAGCAGAATTCTCTGAAGATGAGTATAATGAGTTAGTAAAAACAGATAAATACATGCAAGAAAACGAATGGGGAACACCACTTAACTTACTATACAAAGATGGAAAAAGAGTTAAAGAACTAAATGGCTACGTAGATAAAGAAGAATTAGTTAAATTCTTAAAAGAAAATAAGGTGATATAGTGAATAGCGTTTACGAAGAAGCCAAAAGTTTTAAACAAAGATACCCTTCAACAGTGGCATGGAGAATAAAAAAACATTGTAAAATAATCGAAGAACACCTAAATCCAGGTGAAGAAGTAAAATATGTTTTCGTTGGTCAAAAAAACAACGTCTTTTACGACATAATATCAACCGCAGCATTCGTAATCACAAACAAAAGATTACTAATAGCAAACGATAGATTATTATTTGGTTATTTCCTATACTCCATAACACCAGACATGTTCAACGATTTAACTGTAGTATCTGGTCTAATATGGGGAAAAGTAATAATAGATACCGTAAAAGAAGAAGTATATGTAACAAATCTAAGCAAACGAAGCCTAGACGAAATAGAAACAAAAGTTACAGAATATATGATGGAAGAAAAAAAGAAATACGCTTTAAGAAATAAAGAACTAGAGTAACTTGACACATTAAAACAAATATTTTTATTGAAGAAGAAAAAAAAGTGTGATAAACTATACTTATATAGAATATCGTGCTTTTTATTATGTTCTAAAATTGGGGTGAGTATATGAAAAAAATTACTACAAAATTAAAAAATTTCTTCAGCAAAAAACCAGTCATGATAGTTCTAATAACCTTAGCCTTAGCAGCAGTACTAATGGCAATATATTTCATGTTCATAAAAGACACAAGTGGAGAAATAATATATAAAGATTACACTATCGCAAGTGGCCACATCGGAGAAATAGAAAATTATGATAAATCATATACAGTAGATGGTTTTAAAGGTGGAGATAAAGCCTATTATATAAAAGGAAACATAACAGCCGGAGCAAATAAAAACTTCACAGTAATAACATTTAATCTATATGACAAAAAAAATAATCTCTTAGGAACAGCAGTCGCTGGACTAAAAGAAATAAAAAAAGGAAAAACATACGAATTCAAAGCCCTATCATTAATAGAACAAAAAGACATAGATAAAATAGATCATTACAAAATAAAAAATATCAAACAAGGTTAATAAGGAGGAATACACATGGCATTTGAAAAAATAAAAAAATTTATCGGAGAAGACGGTTCAGAAATAGAACAAATAACTCAAGATAACAATGAATATTACAAAGAAACCTTTAAACAAACAAATAATAATCAAGGAAATAAAATGATCCTTTTAGAACCACGTGCCTTTTCAGAAGCCCAAACAATCGCAGATTACCTAAAAGCACGTAACACCGTAGTAGTAAATTTAAAAAGAGTAACACCAGAAATAGCAAAAAGAATAGTTGACTTTTTAAGCGGTTCAGTGTACGCTATAGGCGGAGATTTACAAAAATTAGGAAATGGAATATTCTTATGTACTCCAAATAACGTAAATGTCGAAGGAAAAATTTCCGGAGATGAAAAACCAGCACCAAAACAAAAACAAACAAAAAAAGAAGAAGACGATGAATTTAACTGGTAATAAAATTTAAGAAGGTGGTATTGTGGACAATTTTACTAATGTAACCGGAGGATACAACAAACAAGAAGTTAATGAATTTGTAGAATATGTTATAAAAAAAACAGAAGATAACATATTAACAATTAAAAAACAAAAAGAAGAAATAGAGAGTTTACGTCTAGAAAACGAAAGACTAAAAAAATTAGAAAACTCCTATAAATACATCCAAGACCAAGTAGAAAACACAGCAAACGAAATAAAAAGTAATGCCAAATACGAAGCAGATCTAATAATAAAAGAAGCAAAAGAAAACGCCAGTACAATAGTAAACGATGCCTTATTAAAAACAAAAAAAATAAATAATGATAGAGAACACTTAAATAAAAGTTTAAAAAATTATAAAAGAAAAGTAAAAAATGCCATAATAGAACAAATGGAAATAATTGATGAAATAGAAGTACTATAAATGCACAAAAAACTAAAAATATTGTGCATAAACCAATAAAAAAACTAAAAAATGCACAGTCATTGTGCGGAATATAGTAAAAAAAGATAAGAAATGCACAAAAAATCCAAAATATTGTGCATTTTTTTATATATTGATATATAATAGTGATATAATAAAAAAAAGGAGATGAGTATATGCAAAGAATAAAAGTAGAAGAATTACCCATAAAATATGAAATAGATAAAGACTTACTAAGATTACTATCCGAAGCAAATGAAAAGTACGGAGAATACAAGTCAAATCTAAAAAATAGTCAATTTGACTCAAAATTCTTTTTAGATTCAATAATTTTGAGTGAAAGCTTAAAATCTACTCAAATCGAAGGAACTCAAATATCACAAGATGATATGTATTATATTAAATATATGCCAAAAACAGATGAAACAAAAGAAATACAAAACCTAAAAAGTGTTATTGAATATGCCAAAGAATATTTAAAACACGAAAATAAAATAAATATAAAGTTTGTAAATGACATACATAAAATACTATTAAATAGTGTAAGAGGAAACGAAAAAGAACCAGGAAAAATAAGAACAATAGAAAACTGGATAGGACCAAAAGGTTGTACCATAGAAGAAGCTATATTCGTGCCACCAGTTCCAGAAGAAGTACCAATACTATTAGATAATTTATATAAATACATGAACGATGCCTATATAGACCCAATATTTATAAATATGGCTATTTCTCATTCACAATTCGAAACAATTCATGCATACAGAGACGGAAATGGAAGACTAGGAAGAGCCTTAATCCCTATACAATTATCACTACTAACAGAAGAAGAACCAATACTATTCCTATCTGAAGTAATAGAAATATATAAAGCAAGTTATCATAGATTTTTAAATGAAAGCAGAAAAGGTAATATGCTAGGATTCATTAAATTCTTTTTACAATGCATAATAGAACAATGTAATAATAACATCTCAAAAATAGAAAGAATAAAAAAAATATATAAAGAAGACATGGAAACAGTATCAAAACTAAATAGTAATGCTATATATAGAATCATGCCCACGATAATGCATCAAATAGTATTTACAAAAAAAGAAATAGAAGAAGAATCAGGAGTATCAAGAAATACAGTGTCAAAACTAATCGATGAATTAGTAAAACAAAAAATTTTAGTAGTAGATTCAAATTATACAAAACAAAGTTATAAATATCAAAAAATATATAATGTATTTGTTGGAAAAAACTAAAAATGCCCATTTATTGTGCAAAACATAGTAAAAAAAGATAAGAAATGCACAAAAAATCCAAAATATTGTGCATTTTTCACGTATAAGGAGTAGTTATGAATAATATAGAAAAACTAAAAGAAATGATAAAACAAAGCAACAACATAGTATTCTTCGGAGGAGCCGGAGTCTCAACAGAAAGTGGAATAAAAGACTTCCGAAGCAAAGACGGATTATATAACATAAAATATAAATACCCACCAGAAGAAATACTAAGTCATACATTCTTCAAAAATAATCCCGAAGAATTTTATAAATTTTATAAAGATAAACTTAATTGCCTAAATATCAAACCAAATATTTGTCATAATTATCTAACAAAATTAGAAAAAAACAAAAAACTACTAGCAATAGTAACCCAAAACATAGATGGCTTACACACCAAAGCAGGAAGCAAAAACGTCCTAGAATTACATGGAACAATTTACAAAAACCATTGCACACAATGCCACAAAAACTATCCACCAGAAAAAATATTTAATAGCGAAGGAGTACCAAAATGTACCTGTGGTGGAACAATAAAACCAGATGTAGTACTTTATGAAGAACCACTAGACGAAGAAACAGTAAACAAAACAATTGAAAGCATAAGTAAATGTGATATGCTAATAGTCGCAGGAACAAGTCTAACAGTATACCCAGCCAGTAGTTTCATAAATTTCTTTAAAGGAAAATACTTAGTAATCATAAATAATGATAAAACAACTTATGATCATATAGCAACACTAGTCATCAACGATAAACTAGGTAATGTAATTAAAAAATTAGAAGAAGAATAAAAGTCCTTGAAAAAGCGGCTTTTTTGTTATAAAATTAATATATAAATAATACTAATGCATTAGTCAAGTAA
>CAVGVM010000134.1:0-3045 GCA_963632645.1 Lachnospiraceae bacterium
ACCATAAATTGATGATTGCAGAAATTCCATCAATTTACATCTTAAATTATACGTGATATAATATATTAAGAGGAGATTACTTATGAAAAAGAAAAAAGAAATAATTTGTAATAAAATTAAATGCAAAAAATGTGGAGATGTTATAAAGTCAAATAGTATAAATGATTATAAGAAATGTTCCTGTGGAGCTGTTGCAGTAGATGGAGGAAAAGACTATCTAAAAAGAATTGGTAATGAGAAAGACTATGAAGAACTTTCTGAAATAAAGGATAATAATGTGAATATTTAATAATTAATGGTATATACTATTATTGAGAAAAAGTGACGGAAACGGCAAAAATTATCAATGAGTTATTGAAATTAATTTTAAAAAGCAGTATAATGATATTGAGAAAAAGTGACAGAAACGGCAAAAATTCTCAATGGAGGTCAATGTGAAAGAAATTAAAAGAGATGTCTATTTAAACAAATTAATAAGCAGAAAAGAAAATGGTTTAATTAAAATAATTACCGGTATCAGAAGATGTGGTAAATCATATTTATTAGATCCATTGTTTAAAAATAGTTTGCTTGAAAGTGGTGTAAAGCCAGATCATATTATAAAATTAGAATTGGATAAAGAAGAAAATGCGAAATATCGTGATTCTCATGAATTAAATGAGTATATTAAATCACAGATAAAAGATAAGGATACGTATTATATATTGCTTGATGAAATACAAATGGTAGAGGGCTTTGAATCTGTGTTAAATAGCTTTTTATATGAGAGAAACCTTGATGTTTATGTAACTGGTAGTAATTCAAAATTTTTATCATCAGATATTATTACTGAATTCAGGGGTAGGGGTGATGAAATAAAAGTATTTCCATTATCTTTCGCGGAATACGTAGAAGCATTCAAAGGTGATAAGCAGGATGCATGGAATGAGTATGTTTTATACGGTGGGTTGCCTTTAATACTTTCTAAGAAAACTGATGAGGAAAAATCAAAATATTTAAAAGATTTATTTGATCAAACTTATATAAAAGATATTATTGAACGTAATAATATTCAAAGAGTTGATATCCTTGATTCAATCATCAATATGCTTGCATCATCAGTTGGATCTCTAACTAATCCTAAAAAGATATATGATACATTTGTAAGTAATGGTGAGAAAGAAATATCATCTAATACAGTTAATTCTTATATAAAGTATATTGAGGATTCATTTATTGTAAATAAGTCTGATAGATATGATGTTAAAGGCAAAAAGTATATACAAACACCACAAAAATATTATTTTTCAGATATTGGTTTAAGAAATGCTAGATTGAATTTCAGACAACAAGAAGAAAACCATATAATTGAAAATATTATATATAATGAGCTAATTGTTAGAGGATATAATGTTGATGTTGGTGTTGTTGAGTTAAGAGAAGGTAATCAAAGAAAACAATTAGAAGTTGATTTTGTATGTAATTTGGGAAATAAAAGATATTATGTACAATCAGCACTAAACCTAGATACAAGAGAAAAAACTATTCAAGAAGAAAGACCGCTAATGAATATTAATGACAATTTTAAAAAAATAATTGTTGTTAAAGATACTATGAAGCATTGGATAACTGAAGAAGGGATATTAGTTATTGGCATTCAAGAATTTTTACTTGATAAAAATAGTTTAGATTTATAGTTTGTATTAGGGGGCAGTATGAAAACTGAAAAAATAACTGGATATATTAATTATAGAAAAGAAGAGCATATATTTATTTTAGAAAATTATGTATTAAATTTAATACCCTCAACTTCTGAAAAGCTTGTTGAATATAGAGTAACTCTTGTTTTTGATCCTATAACTGAAAGAAAACCAAATGGATTTTTAAGTGATTTAATACTAGAAGGAATCATAATGGATGGTAAAAAAATCAATATTTGTATTCAAGACAATCCTTCTTATAAAAATGGAGTTTTTTCATACAAAGTAAAATGGTTTTACATTTTTAATCAAAATATTGATGATGTAAAAATAAAAGGAATTAATTTTGTGAGCCCTGAAATAAATTATATTTATAGTACAAAAAGATATATTAAAGATGACTTTGATTTAAAAGATGGATTATTTAATAATTATAGTTTAGAAATTCAGGGCTTGGATCGACAACTGCTTGGTAGATTTAAATATAACAATAAAAGAATTGAAATATATGGTAGTATGTCATGGAAAAGAAAGTATAATGATTTTAGTATTTTTGAAATGTGGTCCAAATTAGCTCTTGAATTTAATAAAGAAGTAGATGATCTTAACTGTTTATATAACATTGTTATTCTACAAAAATGTGTAATTGATTTTTTAACATATAGAAATAATAATTCTTTTGATACTATAGAAACATATTCAGTTAATGAAAATAATAAACAATATATTACCGGTAAATTTTATATAGATTTTGAAAAAGACATAGAAAGTGATCCAGAAAAGATTAAACACTTGATTGTAGCAGATAACATAAAAAAATTTGGGAATATATATGAATTAATAAATAGTAATATAATCTATTTAAGTCACATTTGTGATAGTTTTGATAAGAGAAAAATATATGGACCTCAAAGAATGTTAAGTATTCTAATTGCATTTGAAAGATTTTTTAATTCCAAATTTGATGATAAAGAGATTCGTGATGACAAATATTTAATTATGTTAGAAAAAGTAATTGAACATTTAAAAAATGAAAAAGATATTATTCTTGATGGATTGGAAGCTAGTGGAAGATACAATAAGTTTGTTAAAAGAATTTCTAAAGTGGAAGTAGATTATGCTAGTAGACTAAGATATGTAATTAATAAATATTCAATATGTATATCATACATTAATAATATTTATAATTTAAAATCAAATGATAAATTAATTAATACAATTACTGAAAGAATTGGAAAACTTAGAAATGACATGGCTCACGGTAATACAAATATAAATTTTACATCAGAGAATACTAAAGATTTAAAATTTATGGAAGTTTTATTCTATATAATAGTATTATCTGAATTAGAAGTTGAAGATAAGG
>CAVGVM010000135.1:0-3591 GCA_963632645.1 Lachnospiraceae bacterium
CCCCCCCCCCCGATAGCAAAATTATGTTCGCTTTTCATATACATTTACTCCTTTTTTTATTAGTTTTTTATCAATAAAAGTACTACCTTAACCAAACACATTAGCTGATCCTCTACTCTTACTACTAAGTTAATCATACTATACATTTTCTTTTTTTTCAACCAAATAATTATAAATATTTTATTATTTACTAGTACTTTACTAAAAACATATCTTTTCCTAAATTAATAACAAACAAAAGAAAAAGAGACCAAAGTCCCTTATCTAAAACAACTTAAGAACATCATTAAATGTTACATAAATCATAAGTAATATCAGTAAAATAAATCCTATACTATGAATAGTATTTTCTATCTTAGGATCAACTGGAGATCCTTTTATCTTCTCAATTATTAAGAATAATATTCTTCCTCCATCAAATGCTGGGAATGGTAATAAATTAATTACCCCAACATTAATACTTAAAAGTGCTGTTAAACATAAAAGTGCTGACACGCCTTGAGAACTCATCTTTCCAACAACAGAATAAATTCCCACCGGACCACTTAATTGACTTACCTTTACTCCTCCAGTAAATAAATTACCTAATACAACAAACATTTGCTTAAATATAGCACATTCCTCATTAAAAGCATATTTAAGTGAAGCAATAAATCCTCTATTTACCTCTGGTTTCATTACAATACCTATTGCATACTTATCATTACCCTCATCATCTTTAATCTTTTCAGGTTTTATATTATAAGTACTAATATCACCATTAGTCTTTTGTACTTCAAAAGTTACATTTTCAGTTAAATCTTCTATTGCTAAATACAAAGAAATATCATCCAAATAAGTAATCTTATGACCATTTATACTTATTACCTCATCACCCTTTTGAAGTCCCGCTACCTGAGCAGGATACCCCTCTGTAACATTATTAATAACTGGTTCTGTTGACTGAGCACCAAAAATAATTCCTACAAAGAAAAGTAATAAAAAAGCAAATATAAAGTTAAAACCAACGCCCATAAACATAACTAAAAATCTTTGCCAAACTTTCTTATCTTGTAAATTATGACCCTTAGTTTTTTTACGTTCTTCCTCATCAATTTCTTCTCCTGCTAAAGAAACAAAACCCCCAATAGGAATAGCCCTTATCGAATATTGAGTCTTATCCTTAGCAATCTTTTTAACAATAAGAGGCCCCATTCCTATGGAAAACTCATAAACATGAACTCCTGTTAATTTAGCAAAAAGAAAGTGCCCTCCTTCATGTACTAACACAATTACACCTAAAATTAAAATAAATAATATTATTGTTAAAATCATATGTTTCTAGCTCCTTTATAAAATATTCATAAATAAAATGAAAGTAAGTACTACAAAAATAATACTATCAAACCTATCAAGTACTCCACCATGACCTGGTATTAAATTTGAAAAATCTTTAATTTTATAATGCCTCTTAATACTTGAGAAAAACAAATCCCCTATTTGACCTATAATAGTAAGTAATAAAGTTATTCCCAAAATTATAAACACATTAGCGCTTGAATTAATTATAAATAAATAGAAAAATGTTGCTATTATTGTCCCTACTACAGAGCCACCTATCGCACCTTCCCAAGTCTTCTTTGGAGAAATCCTCTCACACAACTTATGTTTACCAATAAAAGAACCAGTAAAATAAGCAAAACTATCAGTCATAGTAGTAACTAATATAATATAAAATAAATATTTAAAATCTATATTACTTATTAAAACAAAGGAATTATAAGCCACTCCTAAAAATATTGTACAACCAAGTACATAAAGAGAATCAGTTACACTAAACTTATCAGTATCATTAACAAAAACAACTGGTATAAAATAAAGTAAAAAGATAACTATTAATATTTTATAAATAAGTTCATAATTCGCAGAATACACACTCGTACCTAGAAAAACAAATACCCCTATTAAAATATATGATAAAATTCTTATAAATAAAGGAATTTTACTCTTCTTTTCACGAGCCTTCATAACCTCATACATAGACATAGCAGAAAGCACCACTGCAAGTATCTTAAAAGGTAACCCCCCAATTATTAAAATAGGTATTATTATAGCACACATCACTATAGCACTTATTACTCTTGTTTTCATATCTTTACCTCCCTAATCTAAATTTAATTATACTATTTTATATATAATTTGCAAATAAAAATTTATGTTTTTGATAGATAAAATCAATTTTAAAAATTTATATATTACCTTATCGCTACTTAAATATCACTTATAATCTATCAATTTTTAAATAATGGTCTTAATACTAACTTTGATAATTCAATCAAAACAAAGCCTAAAATATTAAGCATGAATACCAATATAAAACCAGATAGTGATATTTTTACAAGTCCAACAATACTACCAAGCGGAGTTAAAAAAACTATTAATTGTAGCA
Organism: Lachnospiraceae bacterium; assembly: GCA_963632645.1. Taxonomy (GTDB): domain Bacteria; phylum Bacillota_I; class Bacilli_A; order RF39; family UBA660; genus UMGS1449. The sequence continues at coordinate 2,429 of CAVGVM010000135.1, forward strand.
ATATCAATACTCCCATTCCTATATTTAAATATTTATTAGTAAATACACCTCTCGTTATTATAACCTCAGTTAAACTACGACAATTATAAGCAAAAACAAACTCATTTAAAACAATACTTAATAAAGCCATAGTCTGAGCCATCTCAAGTCCTATTTTATTATAAAAAAGTGAAAACACAACCAAAGTAATAGCAACCTCTATTACCACAGAACAAGTTAAAAAAGAACTAAAATATGGAGTAAATATATTTCTATTCAAAGAAAATGGTTTTCTCTTCATCAAATCTTTACTACCTATTTCAAACGCTAAACATATAGATGGAAGTGTATCAGCAACCAAATCTATATAAAGAACATAAATTGGGGTTATTATACTCCTAAAAGTAAACATTCCAACAAGAATTATTATTATTTCCGTAAAATTACTAGACAAATTATATAAAATATTATTAATTACATTATCATATATTCTTCTTCCTTCTTCAATTGCCGTAACTATAGTTTTAAAACTATCATCCATTAATATTATATCCGCAGCCCCTTTAGTAACATCAGAACCACTTTTTCCCATTCCTACCCCAACATTAGCAAGTTTAATAGCAGGAGCATCATTAACACCATCACCAGTCATAGCAATTACCTTATCAGTTTTCTGTAAAAAAGTAACTATTCTAACCTTATCTTCTGGAGTTACCCTAGCAAAAACCTTCACAGTCTTTAACACCTTAGCAAGTTCCTTATCACTTAAATTTCTTATCTCCTCGCCAAGAATACCTTCATTATCACTCTCAACAATACCAATTTGCTTGCCAACAGAAAGAGCAGTTTCCAAACTATCACCAGTTATCATAATTGGTAATACTCCAGCACTCTTGCACTTATAAATAGCCTTAGCAACATCACTTCTCGGAGGATCAATAAGACCAACTAAACCCAAAAATATCAAATCACTCTCATCACTAACATCTATTTTATCTAAATCCTTAGTAATAGGCTTATAAGCAAGAGCAAGAACCTTTAAAGCATCATTAGCCATTAATTTTTCTTGTTTTCTAATATTATTCTTTACAAAACTAGATAATTTCTTAATCTTACCCTTTTCCTCTATTCTAGAACACCTTTTAATCAAAGAAGATAAACTACCCTTAACCAAAATATAGTTC
>CAVGVM010000136.1:0-6432 GCA_963632645.1 Lachnospiraceae bacterium
TATAAAAAATATATCATTTTATTTGGTTTTTGTAAATAGTTTTGTAATTTTTTGTTATATTTTACAATTTATGATTGTGTTGGGTTACATTTATTATCACTAAATACACCTTCTTTTACGTCATTATTACTTAAATCATTTTTATTAGTATCTATAACATAACACTTACTACCATCATTTGATTCTAAATGTATATTAACTTGTCTTTCCTGAACTCCTTCAGAATTTATACTTGGTTCTTCAAATTCAATATAACTATTATTTGTATCATATTTAAATCCATATGGATCTGTCAAATCTTCACTTTTTACACCTTCTATCTTACCAAGCTTTATTCGATATCCTGAATCATTTCCTATAAAATATGTTGTATCATCTCTATATTTATCTTGTTTATACATATATGTTGCCTTCGATATAAATTCTTTAGCATTTGACACATATTGATCTTTTTTACCTTTGTCTATCATATTAATTATATTTGGGGTTGCTATTATTGCTATTATTGACATTATTACTACTACTGCGATTAATTCAATTAAAGTAAAACCTTTTTTATTCATTAACAATCACCTCTACCTATACATTGTGTTAAGCTATTGTTTACATCTTCAACATATTTTTTTTGATTATCATACTCATTTCTTACTATGGCAAGTACCATAAACATTGTAATAGATAACAATATTATGATAGCATATACCATACTAGTAACAGCAAAACCTCTATTATTCATATCATATCACCTATGATAAAATTATAACAAAACTTTTAATAAAAAAAAAGATATATTAAGAAAATATATCAATTATTTGTGATACTCTGTCAATGTTTTTGGAAAATCTATCTAGTTTATCTTTAGGAGTGAGTTTATATACTACTTTCATTTCTTTTTCAAATTCTGTTAGATAATTAGAATCCCTATTTAAATACTTATACCAATTAGAGTTTTCTCTTAAAAATCTTTGATAATTAGGATTCTGTTTTATTTTATATTGTAATAATAAATTCATCAATCATCCAAATATTTATATAAAGGTCTTACTTCATAACTAGATTTTCTAACAGGAATTTCAGCTTCTTTTGTTTTAACTAATTCTTCAATATAACCAATTCCCTTTTGAATAGAATTAATAGAATTTTGTACCTCAGTCATATCAATATTCTTAAACATACCAAACATGTCTTTTAAAGTTACAGTACTAGCTTTTGTAGTAGTAGATAAATATTTATCCCAAACAGCACTATCCTCACCATATAATGCATACATATCATAAAAATCTTGCCATGTTTTTTCTCCTTTAGTTACATAATTTTCCAAAACTGGTTTAGTTCTAACAAAGTTTTTAAAATTTTCTAAAGACATGATAATCACCTAATAAATTATATGTCTTTATTTTATTTTGTTTCTTTTTACTCATAATAAAAATATAATAACACCCTACAATTATCACTTTACAAATACCTACTAAAAAAGAAAAAACCACTACTCAAAGTAATGGTTATATTTCTTCTCATGACCAATACTAGTCTCATCACCATGTCCAGGATACAAAACTATATCATCATCATATTTCTTTATTTTCTTAAGAGATTCAATCATATCACTAAAAGAACCACCCGGTAAATCAACCCTACCAATATTTTCATAAAAGATAAAATCCCCTACAAACATAATACCATAATCCTTAAAATAAAAAGTTATACTTGTATTAGAATGTCCAGGAGTATAAATAACCTCAAACTTAAAAGGTTCAATTTTCTTCTCTCCCTCAAACAAATTCTTATGATCAAATATTGGCACTCTATAAAAACTACTCAAACTCTCTGCATACATCGTATGATCAAAATGATTATGTGTAAGCAAAATACCAACAGGTTTAACCCCAAGCTTATCTATTTGCTTAATTATATTATTCTCCTCATCACCAGGATCAATAATCAAACATTTATCCTCCTCATAAAGAATATAACAATTAGTCATAAGTGGCCCCACAACAAGCCTTATCATATTCATTTATTAAGTCCCTCTTTATAAGCATCAATAAGCCAAGTAGGATCCTTACATCCCATAAAAGGAATAACAGCATTTTTATGTTTATAAAGTTTACTAATCTCCTCACTTGAAATATGTTCAGCACCAGGAATTTCCTTAATTATAAGATTAGAACTAACCCCAGGAAAATCAGAAAACTTCTCTCTAGCAGGTTCAATATCCGTAACATAAACCTTATCAGCATCTTTTAAAACATTAGCAAAATCTTTATAAAAAGCCTTAGTTCTCGAAATAGTATAAGGAATCAAAACAGGAACAAGTTCCTTATCAGGATACTTTTGTCTAGCAGTCTTAAGCACTGTAGCAACCTCATTAGGATGATGAGCATAATCATCAACTAACACAACATCTCCGATTTTCTCCTCACTAAATCTTCTCTTAGCACCATGAAACTCATTCAAATACTTAGTAATATCATCAAGAGAAATACCTTCAAGATAACACATATAAATACAAGCAAGAGCATTTTCAATCATATGCTCACCAAAAATATTTATATTAAAACTACCATAAAACTCATCATGAATATAAACATCAAAACTACTACCATCTTCTCTTAACTCTTTTATAACACCACGAACATCATTATTATCACCAAAACCATAATAAACAATCTTATCACTCTTAAGCTTTCTTACATTTTCATTATCACCACACGCAATAACCTTCTTATCAGTTTGCATAACAAACTTCTCAAAAGTATCAATAATTTCCTCAATATTCTTATAACAATCAACATGATCATAAAAAATATTAGTAATAATAGTATATTTAGGATAATAATTCAAAAAATGTCTATCAAACTCACAAGACTCAACAATAAATCTATTAGAATTTTTATCAATAACACCAGTACCATCACCAATTAAATAATTAGCCCCAATAGTATTCTTAAACACATTAGCAAGCATCGCTGTCGTAGTAGTCTTACCATGAGTACCACATATAGAAATAGTATCATACTTCTTAGTAAGTTCTCCAATCATCTCATAATACTCATACATCTTACATCCAAGTTCCTTAGCCCTCTTATAAGCATAATGATCACTATGAATAGCAGACGTATAAACAAAAATCATATCAGAAGTAAGTTTATCAGCATCATTATAAACCTTAATTCCCCTCTTATTTAATTCCTCTAACGTAAAAGAATAAACCTTAGCATCATCACAACCCATAACCTCATTACCAGAATCAAAAAGCATTGAAGCAAGAGCAGCCATACCAGATCCCTCTATTCCTGCAAAAAAATATTTCATTTTCTATTCCTCCTCATTATTATAATCTATTCCATCTATAGCATTATCATATAACCATTTTTCTAAATCACTAACATCTCCAGATTCATAAAACTTTATCAATTTCTCATAAAAAGCCTTTTGAATATCATTAGCAATAGTAATAATACCACATCCATTATCTATCATATACTTATTAGCAAAAAGCATAGCAACCCTCTTATTACCATCAATAAACATCTGACTTCTCATAATATAAAGCATAACATCCATAGCAATTAAAGTCTTAGATTTACCAACCTGAGACAAAACCTCATCAAGTCCTTCTTTTATTTTACTTTCTATAGGAAAATCAGGTTTCCACTTAGTACCACCAATATTAACTGGAGTACTCCTAAACTTACCCAAATCACCAAAAGGAACAAGCTTATCCATAACAAGCCTATGCAAATAATAAAGTAAATTCAAATCATAAAGTACATCCGTTTCTAAAATAAACTTCCAAGCATACTTCAAATTATTAATAACAACAATATCATCAACAGAAAGCCCATTAACAACACCACCATCATATATAACCTGAGTATCTGGATAAGTAACAGCAATACCCTCTAAATTAGCACTTTTCCATATATAATCAACTATATTTCTCTTAGCAATAAAAATATTCTGTTCCTTAGTAAGATTATATTTATCATCCATCACTATTCCTCCTAATCAATATAATTATATATTTTTTTACCAAAAAAAACAAGTAAACTACCCCTCTTTACAAAGATAGTTTACTATAAAACCTAATTACCTTCTAAATACTCAATTGCCTCATCAAAAGTAGAAACCCCAACAAGTTCAAAATCATAACCCTTATCATCTTTTATTCTCTTTGCCTCTTTATAATTATCCTTAGGAACAAAAACAATATCAGCCTTTCTATTACTAGCAGCCATTAACTTATGTTTAACACCACCAATTTCTCCAACATTACCCTTTAAATCAATCGTACCAGTTCCAACAACCATCTTACCACCGGTAATATCATAAGAAACAAGTTTATTATATATAGTAAGAGCAATCATAAGGCCTCCCGAAGGACCAGCCTGTTTCCCATTAAACTCAAAATCAACCTCTGGATTACTCTTATAAGATATCTCATTAGAAACAACAATTCCAAGTTTAGGCTCACCATCTATCATCATCAAAGAATTATCAGTAGTAATTACCTTACCATCTCTCTTAACAGTTATACTAACACTTTTCTTACTCTTATCACTACTAACATACTTATTAATTTCTTCATAACTCTTAACAGCATTACCATTAATCTTTAAAATCTGATCCCCAACCTTTAAACTACTCTTAGAATCCTTATCAATATATATAACTAAAAACTTACTAGAAGCAATATCAACTTCTTTACCAGCCTTCTCAAAAGCAACCTTAGTCGCTGCATCTAAAGAAGTAGTAAAATAAAGCTTTTCACGATAATTATAAGAATCATCATCCTCATCATCAATATGAACATCTTCAATCTTCTCCCTATCAAAAGACGGAACAACATAAGAAAGCAAATAAGTAAACACTATTCCCTTAGACTCCTTAACATACAAAGCCTCCAAAGAACCATCACTACTAGCCTCACCATCTATATTAATCTTATCATTAAGCTTAATAGTACCTCCCCCAAGTTTTATATAATAAGGAACAGGGATAAGCAAACAAAGAGTAATAACTATAGGCAAAAAAAATGAAATAACTTCCTTAGGATTCTTAAAAAATTGTCTTATTTTATCTTTAAAATTTCTAATCATATCGTTCTTCATAATCATCTCTCCAATATAATTATAACAGGAAATTAGGTGAAATATGAAAAAAAAATTATATTCCTTTACAATTATTATCACCCTACTAATCACCATAATAAATATCTTTCTAAAATCAAATACCCTTAACCAAACAATAACCTTTAGTGCCAACCTTTTCCTAAAAAATATCATGCCATCACTATTTCCCATGTTTATAATATCATCAATCCTAGTAGAAATAGATATCCCCAAAGTATTAGGAAACATCTTCAAAAAACCAATGAATATATTATTTAAAACCAAAGGCGAAGGAGCCTTCATCTTCTTCATGAGCATGATAACAGGATTCCCCAGCAGTGCCAAATACATAAACGACCTACTAAACAAAAAACAAATAAACAACAAAGACGCCCAAAAAATACTAATGTTCTCCTTCTTCTCAAATCCCCTATTTATTGTAAACACAGTAGGAATAATGTTTCTAAAAAGTCAAAAAATAGGAATAATACTTCTAATATCACACATACTAGGAAACATTATAATAGGAATAATATTTAAAAATTACAATCAAACAGAAAGCATACCAAATAACAAAATAAACAATCTAAAATACCTAAACACCAAAATAAACAACACAAATCTCTTTAAAGTCCTAATAACAAGTATCAAAACAAGCATAGAAACCCTAATAAACATATTCGGGATAATAACATTCTTTCTCATAATAATAAACATACTATTCAAAACAAAAAACACTATAACAATACCCTTAACAGGACTCCTAGAAATGACAAGTGGTCTCAAATACCTATCACTATCAAACATAGACTATAACATAAAAGTACTACTATCAATGTTTCTAATCTCCTTCGGAGGATTCTCAGTTCACTTTCAAATAATGAGTATCTTACACGAAAAAAAGGTAAAATACTTACCCTTCTTAATATCTAGAATCATACACGGAATAATAAGTGTCCTAATATTAATAATTATTATTTATCTACTTTAGTATAAAAAGAATAAACAATCTTAAAACCATAATTTTTATTACTATCAACTAAATAAAAAGGAAAATCAATAACAAATAACCCATTATCATACCTAGCCTCTGGCTTCTTAGCAACAACATCTTCCTCATCATCAGAATCACTAACATTAATAACATTCTTAATTTCCACATAATCTTGATCAGGAATAGCTTCAAAAACACCATCATAATATATACCATATTTAGCTAAAGCTCCAGATCCACTAGGCTGTATATTAAGGCCAATAATTCTAAATTTATCAGTATTACCACTACTATAAGAATAAATAATACAAGGCTCAATACCCT
>CAVGVM010000137.1:0-3988 GCA_963632645.1 Lachnospiraceae bacterium
GTAATAATAGACTACGCTCACAACGAACTAAGCGCCAAAGCACTATACCAAACATTAAAACTAGACTACAAAAATAAAAATATAAAAGTAGTATTTGGTTGCCCAGGAGATAAAGGAGTAAACAGAAGAAAAGACATGGGAACCCTAGCAGGAGAATATGCAGACTATATTTACCTAACATCCGAAGATCCAGGACATACAAGTGCCCAAGAAATATGTGAAGACATAGCAAACTACATAAAACCCTATCACAAAAACTACGAAATAATAACAGATAGAGAAACAGCAATAAAAAAAGCCTTAAAAGATTCGACAAAAAATGACGTCATAGCAATACTAGGAAAAGGCGATGAAAGCTATCAAATAATCGAAGGAAAATGGATTCCTTACAAAACAGATATAGAAGTAGTAAAAGATGAAATGTTAAAAATAAAGGAGTAAAATAACTTATGGAAAAAATAAATATTAATGATATAAAAAATTATACCAAAGGAAACTTAATAAAAAACAACAATCAAAATTCCATAACAAAAGTTTCAATAGACAGTAGAGACATAAACGAAGAAACACTATTTGTACCAATAATCGGAGCAAAATTCGATGGTCATACCTTCATGGAATCAGCATACGAAAAAGGTTGTAGAAACTTTATCGAAGATGAAAACCATGACTTTCAAAAGGAAGATATTAATATAGTAAAAGTAAAAGATACAACCAAAGCCTTTGGACAAATAGCAAAAGGATACAAAGAAAAATTTAATATTCCCTTAATCGCCGTAACAGGATCAGTAGGAAAAACCTCAACCAAAGATATAATAACTTCTGTCCTAAAAACAAAATATAACGTTACAAAAACCCAAGGAAATCTAAACAACGAAATAGGGCTTCCAAAAACACTACTAACACTAACAAAAGAAACAGAACTAGCAGTAATAGAAATGGGCATGGACAAAAAAGGCGAAATAGATTACCTAACAAACCTAGTAAATCCAAACATAGGAATAATAACAAACATAGGAATGAGTCATATCATGAACTTCGAAAACCAAGAAGGAATCTTTAACGCTAAAATGGAAATAGTAAATGGTTTTAAAAACAATGGACTATTAATAGTAAATGGTGATGATAAATTTCTAAAAACACTAAAAAACCAAAAACACAATTACAAATTACTAACATATGGATTTAACAAAGAAAATGATATCTATTGTAAAAACTATACAATTAATGAAAACACCAGTAACTTTACCTGCGTATATCAAGAAAAAGAATATAACTTTACAATATCAAGTATAGCAAAACATAACATAGGAAACGCCTTAATAGCAATAATTCTAGGACTAAAATACGAACTAACACCAGAACAAATCCAAAAAGGCTTATTAGAAATAGAATTATCACAAAACAGACTAGATATCATAAAAACAGACAAATACACCATAATAAATGATACATATAATTCAAGTTATGACTCAGTAATGAGTGCTCTAGAAGTCCTAAACAACTTCAAAACAAGAAAAGTAGCAATTCTAGGAGATATCTTAGAATTAGGAAACTACAGTGAGCAAATACACAAAAAAATAGGAAAAAACATAAACTGTGATGTACTAATAGCCATAGGAAACGAAGCAAAATGGGTATATGAAGAAGCAAGCAAAAACACAGAATCATATTATTTCATAACAAAAGAAGAATTTTATGATAAAATGAGCACAGTTCTAAAGAAAGACGACACAGTCTTAGTAAAAGCATCCAGAGGCATGGAACTTGACAAAGTAGTAGAAAATATAACAAAAACAAGATAAATATCAAAAAAAGAGTGTAAACTTTTACATTCTTTTTTTATTTTCACAAAATATCTGTTATAATGTTAATGGAGATGATAGTAATGGCATTAAAATATGATGAAAGCAGCATAAAAATACTAGAAGGACTAGATGCAGTAAGAAAAAGACCAGGTATGTACATAGGATCAACAGACAAAAGAGGATTACATCACCTAGTTTGGGAAATAGTAGATAACTCAATTGACGAAGTAATAAATGGCTTCGGAGATTATATAAAAATAATATTACATGAAGATGGAAGTGTAAGTGTAGAAGACCGAGGACGTGGACTTCCTGTAGGAATGCATGCCAGTGGTAAAAGCACCCCAGAAGTAATCTTTACAGTACTTCATGCCGGAGGAAAATTCGAAACCAGTGGCTATAAAGTATCCGGAGGATTACACGGAGTAGGAGCCTCAGTAGTAAACGCCCTTTCAAAATGGTGTGAAGTAACCATAAAAAGAGACGGATACGAATACTACATAAAATTTGAAAACGGTGGAAGAGTAGCAGTTCCCCTAAAAAAAATAGGAACAACCAACAAACATGGAACAACAGTAAGATTCATGCCCGACTATGATATCTTTAAAGGAGCAAGTTTCTCATACACCACAATAAGAGAAAGAATGCAAGAAAGTGCCTTTCTTCTAAAAGGATTAACCGTAGAACTTCAAGATATCGAAGACAAAAAAGATGAAAAATTCTGTTACGAAGATGGATTATCATCATTTGTAGAAATGATAAACGAAAACAAAAAAACCTTACATAACGTATACACCTTCGAAGGAACAAAAAATGGTATAGAAGTAGACATAGCCTTTCAATATACAGACTCCTACAACGAAAACATAGTATCATTTGTAAACAACGTAAAAACAACAGATGGTGGAACCCATGAAGTAGGATTTAAAACAGCCCTAACAAAAGTATTCAACGACTACGCAAAAGGAAATAACTACTTTAAAAACAAAGAAAAAGGCTTCGACGGAAGCGACGTAAGAGAAGGCCTAACCGCAGTCATATCACTAAAAATACCAGAAGATAAACTACAATTCGAAGGCCAAACAAAATCAAAACTAGGATCCCCAGCAGCAAGAACAGCAGTAGAATCCGTAACAACAGAAAAATTACTATTCTTCCTCGAAGAAAACAAAAAAATTGCCACCGAAATAATTGAAAAATCATTAAAAAGCAAACAAGCCAGAGAAGCAGCCAGAAAAGCCAGAGAAGAAATAAGAAAAGGCAAAAGCAAAAATTCCAAAGAAAAAAATCTATCAGGAAAATTTGTCCCAGCCGGAGGAAAAGATAAAACAAAAAACGAACTATTTCTAGTCGAAGGAGATTCAGCCGGAGGTTCAGCAAAACAAGGAAGAGATAGAAAATTCCAAGCAATCCTACCCTTAAGAGGAAAAGTTCTAAATACCGAAAAAGCAAAAATGGAAGATATATTAAAAAACGAAGAAATAAACACTATGATCCACACCATCGGAGCAGGCTCAGGCTCAGACTTTGTACCAAGTGATATTCAGTACGACAAAGTAATAATCATGACCGACGCCGATGACGACGGTGCCCATATCCAAGTTCTCCTATTAACATTTTTCTACAGATTCATGAGACCACTTATTGAATTAGGAAAACTATATATCGCCTTGCCACCATTATACAAAGTAACATCAGGAAAAAACACATCATATGCTTATGATAACGACGAACTAAAAGAACTAACCGAAGGAAAAAAGTGTGAAATACAACGTTACAAAGGACTAGGGGAAATGAATTACGATCAACTATGGGAAACCACCATGAACCCGCTTACCAGATCACTTATAAAAGTAAACATCGATGACGCCTCTCTAGCAGAAAAAAGAGTAAGCGTTCTAATGGGGGATAAAGTAGAACCAAGAAAAGAATGGATCGAAGAAAACGTAGAATTCTCCCTAGAAGATGACTACAAAATTTAATAATAAAAAAATAGCAAAATTCATATTATTTATTGAGGTAATATTATGAATAATGCTATTTTATTTTTCTATAACATAAATATTCAAGAAATAAAAAAAATAACCAATAACTACTATTTCACATATCTAAATAACAATTATGGTATCTATCTTTATAATCGTGATCTCAAAGAACAAGAAGAACTATTTAATCTAAAC
>CAVGVM010000138.1:0-2202 GCA_963632645.1 Lachnospiraceae bacterium
ATTATTTAGAGGTGGGTTATGAAATCTGAAAATGCTAAAGTAAGTAAGGAAAAAAAAGATGAGAAAAAAGTTTCTAAAAAAGAAGTTACTTCTAAAAGTAAAGCAAAGACTAAGAAAGAGGGATTTTTTAAAGAGGTTATTAAGGAACTTAAGATAGTTAAGTGGCCAGATAAGAAATATATGGTTAAGTATTCTATTGCTACTTTTGTTACTATTATTATGTGTTCTTTATATTTTTATTTAATCACTGTAGTGTTTGCACTTGTAAAGGAGCTTAGATAGTATGGATAAGAAGTGGTATGTTGTAAATACATATTCTGGGCATGAAAAGAAGGTTCAAGAAAAACTTTTGATGCGTGCTAGTTCTATGAATATGGAAGATTATATTTTTAGAGTTATTGTTCCTGAACAAACTGAGGTTGAGGTTAAGGATGGAGTAACTAAGGAAAAGGTTAAGAAGTTATTTCCTGGTTATGTTCTTGTAGAAATGATTATGACTGATGAGGCTTGGTTTGTTGTTCGTAATACTCCTGGTGTTACAGGGTTTATTGGCTCAAGTGGTAAGGGTGCTAAACCTACACCTTTACAACCATATGAGGTTGATAAGATACTTAATAATATGGGTATGAGTAGGTTAGAGGTTTCTTCTGATCTTAAAGAGGGAGAAATTGTTAAGATTACTTCTGGACCATTTTCTGGTATGGAAGGAAAGGTTTCTTCTTTGGATTTAGAGAATCAACAAATTATTGTTTTGGTTGATTTATTTGGACAAGAAACTGAGGTTGAAGCATCTATTTCTCAAATAGAAAAGGCTTAGACTTGCTTTTTTTGGAGAATAGTGTTATTATTTAATACGTTTATGTATATTTAGTTTTAAATATATGTATATAAATTTAAGTGGGAGGCAAAGCGGAGCTATTATTACCACTCGCGAAAACTTAAAAAAACTAGAAAAGGAGAGTGTTTTTCGTGAATAAAGAAGTTGTTAAAGTAATTAAATTACAAATTGAAGCAGGAAAAGCTACACCAGCTCCACCAGTTGGTACTGTTCTTGGACCTGCAGGAATTAATTTAGGAGAATTTTGTACAAAATATAATGATGCAACTAGAGATCAAATGGGTAATGTGTTGCCTGTTGAAATTTCAATTTATGATGATCGTTCATTTGATTTTGTAATTAAGACTCCACCTGCTGCATTTTTAATTAAGAAATATGCTAAGATTAAGAAAGGATCTAGTAAAGGTTCTAAGGAAATTGTTGGTAGTCTTACTAATGAACAACTTAAAGAAATTGCAGAAATTAAATTACCGGATTTGAATGCTTATAATATTGAAGAAGCTATTGAAATCGTTCGTGGTACTGCAAAGAACATGGGAATTGAAATTAAAGATTAATAGAAAATAATAAAAAAAATAATTACATAGGTTTTTTATCTATGTGGGAGGTATATATCCGCTAATACCACATAAGGAGGAAATGAAATGAAGAATAGAGGAAAAAGCTATAAGAGTGAAGTTTCTAAGGTAGAAAAGAATAAACTTTATACTAAAGAAGAAGCAATTAAACTTGTTAAGGATATGTCTAATGTTAAGTTTGATGCTACTGTTGAAGTTGCTATGAATTTAAATTTGGATGTTAAAAAAGCTGATCAACAATTAAGAGGTGCTATTGTACTTCCTAAGGGAACTGGTAAAGATGTTCGTGTTTTAGTTATTGCTAAGGGCGATGCTGTTAAGGATGCTAAGGAAGCTGGTGCTGATTATGTTGGAGATGCTGATATGATTGAAAAAATTCAAAAGGAAAATTGGTTTGAATTTGATACTTTAATTGCTACTCCTGAAATGATGCCTTTATTAGGTAAGATTGGTAAGATTTTGGGACCTAAGGGTCTTATGCCAAATCCTAAGACTGGTACTGTAACTACTAATGTTAAACAAGCTGTTTTAGATGCTAAAGCAGGTAAGCTTGAATATCGTACTGATAGTTATGGTAATATTCATGGAATTATTGGTAAGGTTTCATTTAGTGATGAAGATTTACAATCTAACTTAGATGCTTTTGTAAAAACAATAATTAAGGCTAAACCTCAAGCTGCTAAGGGAACATATGTTAAATCAATTAGTATTTGTTCTACTATGAGTCCTGCAGTTAGAATAGATCAAAATAGTTTTGACAATTAATAAAAAATAGTTTATAATATG
>CAVGVM010000139.1:0-3003 GCA_963632645.1 Lachnospiraceae bacterium
AACACTTGTAAAATGACCAATCATAAGATTTAATACTAAAAAAGTATAAGAAACACCCAATCTTATACTTTTTTTAGTTTTTTGATAACCTTTTTGGTTGTTTTATATTAGTGTTGTTTTATTTATTATTATCGATATCTAAAATTGCTTTGTATACTCTTTTGCAGTTGTTTTTATCGTTAAATTCAAAGAATTCATCAATGCGTTTACGATATTTTTTGTCTAGAGTGCAATCATTTTTTATAAATTTTATTATTTCTTTGACTGCATCTTCGTAATTGGTAACAACTAGGCCAAAGCCATCTTTATCATGGGTAAAATAACCTGGAACATAGGTTTTTTGTAGTTTGAAGAATGTGTCTTTGTCATACTGAGTGTATAAAATCGGTTTTCTTAGGTAAGAAAAGTCAAAACAAACACTTGAGTAATCTGTAACTAATAATTTTGCTTCTGATAATAGTTTTGAATATACAGGGTTTACTATAATATCGAAGACGTCGTTATTGTTAAAGTCATCAACATCCCTACTATGGGCTGGATGAAGAGCAAATATACCTTTATAATCGTGTTTTTTCATAGTTTCTAGCAATTCTTTATCATTTATTAATTTAGAATAAAACTCAAAGTATTTGCTATGTTTAAACTTGGGATTTCTTGCTCTTAAGCCTGTTTTATAATCAAATCTACCTGCTAGATTATGTCTCCAAGTTGGGGCAATGACTATTTGTTTTTTTGATTTATTATCAAGTAAGTCGTATCTAGGTAAGCCTAGTAATTTAACTACGTCTTTAGTAAATCCATATTTTCCATTGATGATTGATTCTTGTTCTTTTTTAGAACTTGTTACGAATAGGCTAATGTCTTTTTCATAAGAGTTAAGCCAGAAAGATAAATCATTATGAATGACACCATGTTGTAGGAATACAAAATCAAAATTATATAAATTACTATAGTAACTAAAATCTTTACCAAATGCATTATAAACAAAGTTATCTGCATGTGATGAGATTATTTTGTCAGCAAGTAAAGAGTATAGTCTATATTTAAATGAATTATATTTTAATACTTTTCCGTATTTTTTAACAGTATCATAATCTTCACAATTTTTTAGTAAGACAAAGTATGGTTTTATATTTTTATTATTTTGTTTTATGACATATTTAAATAAGGCAAAGCCATTATCTTTAGCGGCTTCTAATCTATCAGTAAATAACCATATTTGTTTATGTTTGAGTAGTTTAAATATTCTATAGACAAATCTATATAGTAAAACATCAAATCTACCTTTTTTAATAGCTAATTTGTTTTGTCTTACTGAGAATCTAAGCCTGTTAAACATGGTATTTTTAACTGCTTTTATTTTTCTTTTGTAGTAGTAAAAGATGTGTTTTTTTGTTATATAACATGTTTTTTTTGTAGTGCTTAACTTTGAGAAAATGCCTCCTCCAAAAGCAAGTCTGATTACTTTTCCATCCGGAGTTTCTAGTTCAAAGTGAAGACTTTTGAAGTTTTTTAAAGGTACTTTTTCTTCGAAACCTTTTGATGTATAAAATGGTTTATTGAAGAAATATTTTGCGTGAGCATTAGTTGCTTTAAGATCAAGTTTTCTTCTTTCTTCATTGTTTATGACTAAAAACATTGTTTCTTTGTTACCAATAGTATTTACTAGGCCTTTTATTAGTAAATTATTATCTATTACTTTCATGATTGGAATTTTTAGCAAGCCTGGTCTTCTTACTTTACTTATTAGATAATCTTTATAGTATATACTCATATCTTTGTATTCTAGTTCATCTAATATGCTTTTTTCTAATTTAAAGTTTATCATTTCTATTTTGTAATCAAGAAATGAGTTTTTTAGGCTAGCAATTATCTCTATATCTATATCTTTAAATAATTCTTTTGATATTTCAAGGTATTCTTTGATAATTTTATCAGGGATATTATTGGGGATTTCTGCACGCACTCTAAAACTGTATTCATATGCTACATAATATTGAATGAATGGTAGAACTTTTCCATATTTTTTCTTTGACAAATCGAATAAGTATTTAGCACATAGTTTAGGTGTGTTAATATACCAATCTTCTGTTTCATTTTTTGTTTGGATAGCGGAATTACTACTTTTTCGGTTCCTATAATAATACAAGGATGAAGATATAATACCTAGTTTGCTTGAATTTAATAATAATTCTAAAACAAATTTGGCATCTTCAGCATACTTTAAATTTTCATCAAAATGAAGATTTTTTAAAGCTTCTCTTTTAAAGAAGCATGAAGCAGAACTAAGTTGGATATAATCCCATTTTTCATTTATATCTACTACTTTATCTTTGTCGAATTTGTAATCTAATGGACTATAGTTGTTTGAAGCTTCAAAACTTTTTATTCTTACTCCTACTATGTTTAAATCATCGTTTTTTTCATATAAGGCAAGTACTTTTTTGAAGACGTTTTTTTCCCATTTATCATCTGAATCTATAAAGTTTATGTATTTTCCAGATGCATGTTTTAGTCCATTGTTTCTAGCGCTTGATACTCCTTTATTTTTTTGTTTTATATATTTGATATTGTTTTTATATAATGACTCATATTTTAAACAGATTTTTTCTGAGTTGTCTGTAGAGCCGTCATTTACTAGTATTATTTCAATATTTTTTTTGAACCCTATGGTTTGTCCTATTACGCTTTTTATTGTTTCTTCTAAATAATTTTCGACGTTGTATACTGGTATGATTACTGAAAATAAAAATTCACTTTTCATTTTGTTTCCTCCTTATGTGAAATAGATATTAAAATTTTCATTTAAAATATAACTTAGTTTTGCTTTAACTTAACAAACAACAAAATAAGTTAAAATCATATAGATCCCAACCACTTTATTCTTAATTTAATTATACAAAAAAAAGACTAATTTGTCAGCCTTTTTGATATTTTTTTACAATTTCATTTTCTTTTTCTAAATTATAATGTGATTCCATTTTTCGTGGAAATGCTTTGAAC
>CAVGVM010000140.1:0-11322 GCA_963632645.1 Lachnospiraceae bacterium
TTTGAGACATTTTCGCAAGTTAATACTTAAGACATTATCACAAATTAATCATATCGTTATCAGTTCTCTGACTTTTTTTATTGACTTTTTTTAATAAAATCCCTATACTATGTGTATAATATTTTTAAGAGGTTGTTACATATGAAAAAAAAGCTTAATAAATTAAAAAACAAAAAAATTTTAACAGTTCTAATATTAGTAATAGTTTCCCTAGGAATTCTTTTTTGTGTACAAGAAACAAAGCCAAAAGTAGTAAAGGCTTACAATAATAATTTTATTAGTATTCCAGAAGGAAAAAATTGGGCATTCACTAAAAAGAAAATTATCATCAACGACAAAAAAGTAAAAAGAGTATATTGCACTACTACTAATATTAAAATTGCTTATTGTAAAAACAATTACTTATATATAAAAAAACCAGGAAAAGTAACCTTAAACTTTTATACAAAAAACACAAACAAAAAATTAAAAAAGACCATCAAAGTAGAACAATCTCCATTAATTAATTTTGAAAAAAGAAGTATGATTATAGAAAACAAAGAAACATATAAACTTAAACTTAACACCAGAGATTATCCAATTAAAAATATTAAATTTAGTAGTAATCATCCAGAAACAATAAGTGTAGATAAAAACGGAGTAATAACAGCACACAGCCCTAGTAATGCATTAATAACTGCAAGCACCCTAGACGGAAGAAAAACCAGTATTAGAGTTATAGTAAAAACCACTAAAGGTTTAATAACAAGAACAATGTTAGACCAAGCAGGAGCTTATAAATATAAAAAACTCATGGTAGTAGCACATCCCGATGATGAAACCCTATGGGGCGGAGCAAACCTATATAATGATAGTTACTTTGTAGTATGCTTAACCAATGGAAAAAATCCTGTTAGATCAAAAGAATATAAAAACATCTTAAAATTCACTGGCAATGGAGGATTAATTCTAGATTATCCAGATGATCCAGATGGTGTACGTGATGAATGGAATTATGCAAAAACAGGATTAAATCTAGATATGCAAAGACTTATCACTTACAAAAAATGGGATGCTGTAGTTACCTATAATCCAGATGGTGTAACAGGACACATTCATCACAAAAAAACCTTTGAACATGTCTATAAAGTATGTGATAAGTACAATATGCTAGATAGATTATATTATTTTGGACATTTCTACAAAAAAGGAGAAGTTCCAAATACATTAATAAAAATGAGTGATGAAGATTTAGAAATTAAAATGGAAGAAATTAAACTTTATTCCAGCGTAAGAAACAATATTCATAATTATTGGGAACAAATGTTGCCGTACGAAAACTGGATACCAGCTCTAAAATGGAATGAGTATCCTAGATAAAAAGAGGTGCAGTATGAAAAGAATAATTACAATCCTTAAGGAAAACATAATCTGGGTAGGACTATTTATTATGATAGCCTTCCTATGTTATCTATTTCCTTATACCGGAGATGATTGGGCTTGGGGAAGCGTTATTGGCCTAGATAGATTAAATAACTTTTTTGATAATTATAATGGCCGTTACTTTGGAAACTTTACAGTCCTAGCTCTTACCAGATCAGTACTTTTAAAAACAATAGTTATGGCCCTTGTATACACAGGAATAATATATTTAATTAGTAAATGCGTAAAAATAAAAAAAACATACACCATTTTACTAATAATTATTTTTATAGCCCTAATGCCAATTGGAATATTTAGAGAAAGCATCTCCTGGGTATCAGGATTTTCTAACTACGTAATGCCAACTCTTGGAATAATATTTATAATTTACTATTACTTTAAAGGTGGATTTAAAACCAGCGATAAAATATCAAAAAGAATAATCATTGCTATATCACTATATCTATTATCATTTTCAGTTTCCTTATTCATGGAACACATAACCATATATAACCTAATACTAAGCATATTTTTAGTAATATATACTATAGTAAAATCAAAACCAAACCTAGTAAAATCCATAAGTTACTTATTAGGAAGTTTAATAGGGGCTATAACCATGTTCTCAAACAGTGCTTACACTTCCATATTTTCTCATGCAGACGGCTATAGAGATGTTGCAGAACCCTCAATCATTAATTTTATAAACACTCTAATAGACAAAATTTTAGATCTACTTATTTACAATAATTACATCATCCTAGGACTTATTATAATCCTGCTTATATATATAGTTTCAAAAAGTAAAACAAAAACAAACAAAAACACAAAAATATTATTATGTACAATCTTATCATTTTCCTTATTCTATATAGTTATAAC
The DNA here is from genome assembly GCA_963632645.1 of Lachnospiraceae bacterium. Classification (GTDB taxonomy): domain Bacteria; phylum Bacillota_I; class Bacilli_A; order RF39; family UBA660; genus UMGS1449. The sequence goes on from CAVGVM010000140.1 coordinate 2,284, forward strand.
AAATATATTCCCAGACTGGAACATTCTCCTAAAATATACCAAATACTTTGAATTAGTTTTAGGAATAACTCTATTTATAACAATCATAATATCTTTATCTTACATAAAACCATCCTACAGAAACAAAATATTATTTTTATTAATTAGTATAATTATCTTAACAGGACCACTTTTATTTGTTGAACCAATTGGCCCACGTTGTTTCTTTATTATATACATTTTCTATATACTAATTAGCCTCATATTAATAGAATACATGAAAAATATTCTTAAATTTAATTTTGGTCAAGGCTTCAAAACCATTCTCCTAGGCGGAGCATTATGCTCAGTTATATATATTTTCTCCATATATGGTTACATTCATATCAAAGATAACGAAAGACTCGTGCATATCAAAGAAAATATGAAATATTCAAGTTCCGTAGTCCTTCACAGGTTGCCATATGAAGACAGATTACATTGCTCTTACCTAGGAAAAGATAATAGTGTTTGGGAAATGCGTTACAAATTATTTAATAATATTCCAGATGATATTGATTTAATCTACGAAAAGTAAACATTTTAGGTAAAACTAAGATGTTTTTTCTTTGTTTTATTTACTTTAATGCTTTTTTTTTATATAATAAATACGGAGGAATTAATATGAATAGAAGTGAGTTAAGAGAAGTTATTATTAAAGTTTTATATGAAGTATATATTTATAGTGAAAAAAATATAGATTTTAAATTAAATGATTTAATAAAAGAACAAATAGAAAAAGAAAATGATTTTGTAAAAAATACCCTAGAAGGCGTAATAAAAAATCAAGATTCAATAAGTGAAATAGCAAATAAATATATGAAAGATTGGAATATCGACAGAATTGGAAAAGTAGATAAAGCCATTCTATCACTTGCTATATACGAACTTATGTACACGGATACCCCAAATGTTGTAGCAATCAACGAAGCAGTAGAACTATCAAAAAAATATAGTGATGAAAAAGTAGTTAAGTTAATTAATGGTACCCTTGATAGCATAATGCACAAAGAGGCTACTAATGAATGATAAATATTTAACAGTAAGTAGAATAAATCGTTATATCAAATATAGACTTGATAATGATGAAAACTTACAAAAAGTTTATCTAAAGGGAGAAATTAGTAACTTTAAAAATCATACATCAGGACATTTTTACTTTACCTTAAAAGACGAAACATCAAGAATACCCGCAGTTATGTTTAGAACAAGTGCCTCAAAAGTAAATTTTAAACCAGAAGATGGAATGAACGTTTTAGTAACAGGAAGAATTAGTTGCTACGAAGCAAATGGTAATTACCAAATATATGTAGAAGAAATGTTACAAGACGGAATCGGTAATCTCTATGTTGAATTTGAAAAATTAAAAAAGAAGTTAGGAGATCTAGGTTACTTTGATGAAAGAAGAAAAAAACCAATTCCCAGATTCCCTAAAAAAATCGGAGTAATAACAGCCTCAACTGGCGCGGCAATCAGAGATATAATAACAACCATTAACAGAAGATATAAACTTGCTGAAGTAATACTTATACCAACACTAGTACAAGGAGAAAAAGCCGGTGAAGATATCGTACAAAGTCTAGAAAAAGCAAAAGAAATAGATTTAGATGTGATAATACTTGGTAGAGGAGGGGGCTCAATCGAAGATCTATGGGCCTTCAACGAAGAAATAGTTGCAAACGCTATCTATAAATGCGATATACCAATCATAAGTGCTGTAGGACATGAAATAGACTTTACAATAAGCGACTTTGTATCAGATCTAAGAGCACCAACTCCAACAGCAGCAGCAGAACTTGCCGTACCAAACACCATAGAGCTAATAAATAATATTAATCAAATAAAATTAAGATTAGGAAAAAGCATCACAAACAAACTAGAGTTAAATAAAAACAAACTTAACGCTTTACTTAACTCATACGTTTTAAAAAATCCCAAAGGCCTATACGAAATAAAAGCCCAAAAATTAGACAATTTAATAGATAAACTAGAAGTTAATATAAATAGAACATTCGAAAGTAAAAGTACTAGATATATATCATTACTAGATAAACTAGAAGCCCTTAATCCCATAAGAACATTAAAAAGAGGGTACACTATTACCAAACAAAACAACAAAACCATAAAGGATATAAAAGACATAAAAAAAGGAAGTCTATTAGAAACAGAATTTGAAACAGGAAAAGTAATTTCCCAAGTAACGGAGGTAAAATATGGAAAATAAAAAAGAAAAAAGTTTCGAAGAAAACTTAGAAGACTTAGAAAACATAGTAAAAAAACTAGAAAATGGTGATATTCCCCTAGATGAAGCCATTGAAAAATTTAACGAAGGAATGAATCTTGCTAACGAATGCAATAAAATCTTAGAAAATGCTAATGAAACCATAACAAAAGCATTAAGTAAAGATGGAAGTTTAGAAAAATTTGAGATAAGTGAATAAAGGTGAGAACATGGCAAAAGAAAGTAAAATAAAAAGAAGATTTTTAGCATTTATTTCATCACGAATGGTTTATAATGGATATACTGTAAGAGCAGCAATGCAATGGAAAAACGATAAAATAGATAATTTAATTAACGATCACAAAACCCCATTTTTTTATAAATTAAAATCATATAGATATGGATATTTGCCTAATCAAATGAGAATTTTCAAAATAACAAAGAAAAACAGAAAAAACTTTTTATCATACAAAGATTATTTATACTTAAATGGCGCTAATGGAAAATATAGTAAATGGTTAGTAGACATAGTAACTACAAATAAAATATTTAAAAATTTCAAAGAAGATTTAACAAAAATTTATTATCAAATGTACATAAGAGATGGAAAGTTAAAATTAATAGCATTCGACAAAAAACTATCAGATGATGAAGATGCATTCTTCAATTTTATAAAAAAACAAAAATCAGTGTTACTTATGTATACAAATTATAAAATGCAATATCTTATAGAATATAAAAATAAAAACTTTTATCTAAATGATGAGGAAATAACTATTGAATCATTAAAAAAATTCATTTTTGATGAAGCTAACACTACAAGAAGTCTAGTATTAATAGAAAATATAGTCCCAAATTCTAAATTTAAACTAAATGGAGACGAAGCATCATTATATCTTAATGTTTACAACAAAAACGGTTTAGATCCAGCGATTGGTGAAATATACGTCAAAGAAAATAGTGGATACACAACAGATCAATGTGATATTGCCGAAGAAATATCAGATGAAAACATAATAGAGAGTTATAAATTCAAGTCATATAATAAGAAAAAAGACAGCCAAGAAAGCAATGATAATTCAAGAATATACTTCGACGAAAAAACTGGTAAATTTCGTTTCTTCCTAGTTAAACGCGGAGATAGAGTAATAAAATTAAAACAAACATATAAAAACGAAGACTTAATTAACCTGATTGAAAATAACTTTGAAGAATTAAATAAAAAAATAATAGAAATATTCAAAACAGTACCACAAATCGAGATAGCAGGAGTTACTATTTGCTTCACTGAAAATGGTTTTAAAATAACTAATATACATAATAATCCTGAATATTGTAATGCAACATACTTTAATAAAGATTATAGCAACTTTCTAAAGTATAAATATGATACAAAACGAACTTTATATAAGAGTGTTAAATATAAAATCAATGTTTTCAGAAAAAAACTTTGGTTAAAATTATGTAGATTATTTGCAAAAACTTGCTATCCTAAAGGATTAGTACCTTATATAAGTTTTAGATGGCTAAGAGATATTAAAAATGACTTCAAAGAAAACAAAAATATTCCCCTAAAAACAAAATTATGGGCATATAGACATGGATTCTTATCATATAGGCTTCCACAATATGGAATAACTAAAGAAAATTACAAAAACTTTATATCAGATTTCGAATATAAGTGGCTAAGACATATTGATAATTATTACAAAATATGGTTCGAAGATAAAATAACTATTAAGTATATCGCTAGTGATTACAACAAGTTTTTTCCAAAATATTATTATTTCATAACCCTAAAACAAGGAGAAAATCAAATAATACCAATGATGGATTGCCCAAAAAATCTTGGCAATACATATGATGACATAATAAAATTAGCCAAAAAAGAAGGCGATATAGCCTTAAAAAGAGATAAAGGTTCTCACGGGGAAGGATTTTATAGATTAACATATAAAAATAATAAATTATATTTAAATTTAAAGGAAGCCACAAAAGATGACATTGTAAACATATTATCAGATAAATCAAATGAATATCTAGTTACTGAATATATTAAACAAGTAGATGTACTGAATAATATCTATGATGGTTCAGTTAATACAATAAGAATAATTGTGTTTAAAAAAGATGGAAAAACTTCAACTATAGGTAATACATATATGCGATTTGGTTCAAAGAAAACTGGTACAGTTGATAATATAGGAGCCGGAGGAATATCTGTAAACTTAGATGAAGAAACAGGATATTTTCACGATGCTTTAATCATTACTGATGACTTAAAAATAGTTCCATGCAAAGAGCATCCAGACTCTCATTTACCTATCGAAGGCTACATTCCAAATTGGGATAAAGTATTAAAAGATATTACAGAAATAGCAAACTCTCTAGAACAAATAGAATATTTTGGATTTGATGTAGCTATAACAAAAGATGGTATGAAATTTCCAGAAATAAATAGATACCCTGATTACATGAAAATTGGAAAGTTAAAACCTCATTCAATTGAGTATTTATTAGAAAAAGTAGAACAAAAAAAGAAAAGATATGGTTACGATAAAAAAATGCCTCATAAGATATTTAAATTTATAGATCGTAGAGAAAGCAGGTGATAAATATGATGAAATTTTTACGTAGAACAAATGATTATTTAGGAAGAAAAGCAAGACTTGCATTACTATGGATAGTTAGAATACTATTTGCTAAATCTCACATGAAAGTCCCATTTTTTAAAAGATTATATTGGAATATAAATGGTGGATACATAGCAGATCAAGTAGTCTTGTATAAACTAAATCACAAAAGAAAAAAAGAATATTTATCAGAATTTGACTGGTACAAATCAAGATACATAAATGGAAATTACAAATTCATATTAAACAACAAAATAGTAACTACAGAACTTTTAAAACAATATATTTATGTTCCAGCCATATATTGTTTAAAACAAAATAAAAATATTGCCAATTTCGGAGAAGATATAAATACTTCTGAAGATATAGTAAAACTATTAGAAAACAAAAAAAGTTTATATTTAAAACCAATTGACAGTGGAAAAGGTAATGGCATATCAACATTTTATTACAAAGATAAAAAATACTTTGTCAATGAAAAAGAAATATCAAAGAAAGATTTAAATAACTTTTTAAAAAAAGAAAAAAACTATTTTATTTGTGAAACAATAAAACAAAATAAATATTTGAATGATTTATATGACAAAACATCAAATACTCTTAGATTAGTTACATTTAAAGACCCAAAAACAGAAAAATTCATACTTTACTTTGCAGTGCAAAGAATTGGAACATTCAATACTATACCAGTTGATAATGGTAGTCAAGGAGGCCTTGTTGCTAAAGTTGATTTAGAAACAGGAAAACTAAGTGCCGCAAAATGCTTACACAATACCAATGTTTACAAAACTCATCCTGATAGTAAAAATCAAATTGAAGGAGTCAAAATTCCAAATTGGAATAACATAAAAAAAGAAATAGTAGAACTTGCTAATAAATTCCCATATTTAAACTTTGTAGCATGGGATGTATTACTTACAGATAAAGGAATGTGTATAATCGAAGCAAACGCATCATCTGGAATAAATATACTACAACTATGGGAAGGACAAAAAAACAAAAAACTTGGAGACCTATACAGATATTATAAATTAATAAAATAAAGGAGTTCATTATGAATATCAAAAAATTTGTACCAAAAAAAATAAAAAAAATTAGAGCTAAAATAAAAAAAAGAATAAAAGAAAACAAAAAACAACTAACACTAAAAAAAATATGTAACATAATTGAAGTAGAAATACCAAGTGATATGAAAAAACTAACCAACAAAAAAGCTTCAATAATAACAAGAAGTAGGCTAGAAATAGAACCAAATTTTGTCTTATTCTGTAAAACATTAAATGGTTTCGATGAAGAAACAAGAAAAAAAATGAAAGAAAACGCACTATGTATATTCTCAGAAGAACCAATAAGTGATTGCAATAATATAGTTATTACTAGAAACCTATACAACTACTCAAAAATAATGATCTATATAAGAAAAATATTCAATCCATATATAATAACAGTAACAGGATCTATAGGAAAAACCTCAACAAAAGATGTTATAGCATCAGTCCTAAAAGAGAAATACAAAAAAGATACATTATTTGCGTCACAAGGAAATAGCAATTCACATTTTAAAGTAGCAAAAAATATAAAAGATCTAACCACCTCAACTAAAGTATTCCTACAAGAAGTTGGAATAGGAGGAGACAGAACCTTAATAAAACAATGTGCTATTATGCTAGAACCAAATATAGCAGTATATACTAATATATTAGACGCTCATATAGAACATTACAAAACAAGAGAAAACATAGCAAAATATAAAACATTACTTTCAAAATACGGAAAACAAGACGGATTAGCAATAATCAATTATGATGATCCAGTACTAAGAAAAGTAAAATTCGAACAAGAAGTAATATCATATTCACTTAATAACAAAAAAGCTAATTATTACGCAAAAAACATAAAACTAACCGGAGAAGGTACAACCTTTACAATAATAGACAATATTCATAATGAAGAACAAAACATAAATCTAAAAGTAATAGGAGAACACCACATATACAACTCATTAGCAGCCTATGCAGTAGGAAAATACCTAGATATAAGACCAGAAAAAATAGCAAAAGGATTATCAAAATACAAAACAACAGGAATGAGAGGAAACCTCTTCCAAATAGGAGATTACAAAATATTTGCAGATTGTTATAATGCCTCACTAGATTCAATTGAATCCTCTGCAAAAACTATGGATTTAATAAAATTAGACAAAAAAAGTAAAAAACTAGCAGTCATCGGAGACGTAAAAGAGCTAGGAGAAATATCCGAAGAAACACATAGACAAATAGGAAAAAATCTAGCAAAACACGATATACAAGTAGTTATATTCTTTGGAGAAGAAATAAAATACGCCTATGAAGCATATAACAAAGTTAAAAAAGGTGGAAAATACTTCAATGATAGATTAGAAATGCATAAATACATAGAAAAAGAAATAAAACCAGGAGATTTAATTTTATTCAAAGGATCACATAAAATGCATCTAACAGATAGTATTGACATGATATTTGGCACAAACATGAGCGATCAAGCAAACATCGGAGAAGCAGATTATAAACTTATGCAAAACAAAAACTATGAATTCTATCAGTTTCCATGTCAAACCAGTATATTAAAATACTTTGGTCATGATAAAAAACTAATAATTCCAGAAACACTAGAGGGACAAAACGTTACAAAATTATGGAAAAGTTTATTTGAAAACAATAAAGAAATAAAAGAAATAATCTTACCAAAAAACATATCAATCATAAAACCAATGACATTTAAAAATAGCAGTTTAGAAAAAATTACCCTTAATGAAAAACTAAAAGGGATATGTAACAACGCCTTTTGTGATTGTAAAAACCTAAAAGAAATAAAACTACCAGAAAGCCTAATATATATAGAATATCTAGCATTTGCTAATTGCAAAAGCCTAGAAGAAGTATATATTCCATCATCAATACAAAAAATAAATAAAAATGCATTTAAAAACAGTAATAACGTTACTATATATGCAAAAAAAGGAAGTGTAGGAGAAAAATTCGCAAAAGAAAATAACATAAACTTCAAAATATGGAAATAATCACGGAGGAATAACTATGAATAAAACAAAAAAAGAACAAAGAGAAAAAATAACAAAATTAGCAGAAAAATCAATACTATATAAACCATACGTAATAAAAAAATTATATAGATTATCAACAAGTAAAAGAAAAGAAATAGTAGAAAACACAATAGAAAAATATACCAACGAAAATAACCTATCAAAAAAAGATAAATTAAATCTAAAAAGGGATATGGTATATTGCAGAGTTCATTATAACCTATCATTTAAAGAATACTTTCTATTTGGCTTCAAAAACAAAAGCCATCTAAAAAGAAAAAACTTCATAACAAATATGAATAGACAAAATTACCTATACATGCTAGGAGAAAAAGAAGGACAAGAAATACTAAATGATAAATATAAAACATATGAAATACTAAAAAAGTTTTACAAAAGAGACATTCTAAAAATAAATAATGAAAACTTCAAAGAATTTAATGATTACATAAAAAAGCATCCTACCTTCGTAAAAAAACCTATAGATTCTTCTTTTGGAAAAGGAATAGAACTCATAAACTCAAAAGATTACAAAGATCCAAAAAAATTATTTTCATATATCCTAGAAGATGGTCCAGTAATATTAGAAGAACAAATCATACAACACAAAACAACAGCATCTCTACATCCAGAATCACTAAACACCATAAGAATAGTTACATATAGAAATGGAAATGATAACGTATATATTCAACTACCATTTATGAAAATAGGACAAGGTTCATCTTTTGTAGATAATGGCGGAGCTGGAGGAATGTTTGCGAGAATTGATGAAAAAACAGGGGTTCTTATTACTGATGGAAAAGATGAAAATAACATTATTTATAAATATCACCCAGATACTGATATAGAAATAAAAGGTTTTAAAGTGCCAAAATGGAACGAAGCAGTAGAACTTGCTAAAGAAGCAGCCTTAGCATTTGATAAAACAAGATATATTGGTTGGGATATTGCTATAAACAATAAAGATGAAGTCCTAATAGTCGAAGGCAATGGAAAAACTCAGTTTTTAGGACAACAAATGACTGATGAAATAGGAAAAAAGAAAGATCTAGAAAAATTAATAAACTATAAAAAACTAAAAAAGA
>CAVGVM010000141.1:0-2765 GCA_963632645.1 Lachnospiraceae bacterium
ATCTTAATCTTACCACGAGCAAGAGCAGGTTTTAAAATATTACTAGCATCAATCGCACCTTCCGCACCACCAGCACCAACTAAAGTGTGAATCTCATCAATAAACAAAATAACCTCATCATTATCCTCAAGTTCACGAATAATCTTCTCAAGTCTTTCCTCAAACTCACCACGATACTTAGTACCAGCAACCAAACTAGCCATAGAAACAGACACAATTCTCTTACCAACAAGATTCCTAGGAACATCAGAAATACTAAAAAGCCTAGCAAGTTCCTCAACAATCGCAGTCTTACCAACACCAGCTTCCCCTATAAGTAAAGGATTATTCTTAGTACGCCTAGACAATATCTCAAGAATCCTAGAAATCTCCTTATCACGACCCACAACAGGATCAACCTCGCCATAAAGACATTTCTCATTCAAATTAACACCATAAGCATCCACAGCAAACTTAACATTCTTTTCCTTCTTAGACACACTAAAACTATCATACAAAGCATCAATATCAACATTCATACCAAGTAAAATCCTAATAGCAACACCTTCACCCTCATCAAAAAGAGCAATAAACAAATCTATACTATCAACCTCATTCTTACCCCTATCACTAGAATCCATACTAGCAGACTCTAAAATATTTCTAAGAAGAGGAGTATACAAATAAAACTCATTACTACTCTTACCAACACCAACCACCTTAATAAGTTCCTCACGAAAAACATCATAAGTAACACCAACATCTTTAAATTTAGAAATAATATTCTTATCACCATACTTAAGAAGTGATAAAAACAAATGTTCACTACCAATATAAGGATGTTTCAAACTAACCATTTCCTTTTGCATATTAACAAGTACTTTCTTTGCTTCTTCATCATATTTTGAAAACATAACAATCCTCCCATTACTATTCTATTCATATAATGAGAAAAAAAAGATATTTTTAAACAACAAAAAACACAAAAAAAAGAGACGATAAACGTCTCAAAGCATTATATTAGTAACATTACTGAGAAAACAATAAATGAAACAACTAATAATGCAAGTGCAAGTTTCCAAATAAACTTAAACCATTCAGTATACTTAACATCACTAATAGATAAAGTTATTAATAACAAAATACTAGTAGGAGCAACAAGCATAACTAAACTATATAAGTTAGTAAACATTACACTAATAATTGATAGAACAGTACTATCTGAATATACTGAAGTAATACTATAAAGTACTGAATATGCTAAATAGTAATAATCAACATAGAACACACTATTTATAACAGTATATATACCAGTAAGAGCAACATTAAAATCTTTTGCAAGAAGTAATGAAGAAACTGGAGTAAGTACTGGATTGTAGTAAATAAATACAAATAAACTACAAGCAAGAATGGTAAGTGTTGCTGGTACTACAAAAGATTTAATACCATCAACAAAACCTTCAAAACATTCATCAGCCTTTGTTCTATAAACAATAGCAAGAATTACCATAGCCACTATTAATATCATTGAATAAACTTGGAATCTAACTGGAGTATTCCATGAACCAAATGCATCTACTCCACCAAATAATTTATTCAAAATATCAAATCCACCAATCTTGAAACCAGTCCAAGATTCATGAGCACTACTAAACCAATTAGAACCAAAAATTCCTTCCCATGAAGTAGTACCAACAATAAATAATAACATAACTATTCCAACAATAATTAATGCTGGAAGAGCAGTACGTTCTTTCTTTTCTTTGTTATTTTTCTTAACAGCAGCAACTTTTTTACTGCTAGACTTAGAACTATCTTTAACCTCACTCTTATTAGATTTCTTAGAATCTTTCTTAGCTTTAGAATTAGCCTTTTTAGCTTGTTTTTCAGCATCTGTCCAGAAATAAATAATCTTACCTTCCTTATCAGTAAATGCACCACAAACAGCCATAATCAAATCGATTAAATAACCAATTCCAAAAATTCCACCTGTTAATAAGTATAAAATACCAGTCTTAACCTTACCAACATAAAATCTGTGAACTCCTAAACCACCTAATATAGCAGCAAGTATAGTAACAACTAGTCTATCTTTACTAGAATAAAGTACTTCCTCATTTTCAGAAACACCAAGTTTGAAATTCTTCTTCTTACAATACATAAGTACAAAGAATACCAAACCAACTACACCAACTACTAAGAAAATTAATTTAGGTATAATTTGATCAAAAGTTTTAAGATTTAAAACAGTATTATTAAGACCATATAAAGTACCAGCAAAAGTAGCACCATACATACCTATAACAGTAGCACCTAAAGTAGCACTAAGAGCAACTAATTTGTCATAACCCATTTTAACAATTAAACTAATTAAAATTGGGAATACAACTAAAAGCCCTAAATCAAGTCCAGAAATAGATGAAATAACAGCCATTAAAACTATAATACCAATTAAAACACCTTTTTCTCTACCATTAGCCTTAGAAGATAATAACTCCATAAGCTTATCATATGCTCCAGTAGCCTTAAGAACACCATAAAATGCTCCAACTAAAAGAACATATAATACTACAGTTCCAAAACCAGAAAATGTTTCAAGTAATACTGATAAGATTGAAACAAATCCAATTTGATAAGAAACTTCTCCTTCAATCCCAGCAACACTATAAATAATAGGTACAATCCAAGACATCAAGATATAAATTAGAATTACTATTCCTACAGCTTTAAATAAATTGTTCTTTTTCATTTCTTTACCTCCTGATATAATTATTACACTTTTATCA
>CAVGVM010000142.1:0-4249 GCA_963632645.1 Lachnospiraceae bacterium
TATAATCGTTGTTCTTATCCATTAAAAAATACTGAGCAGTTTGTTTTAAAAAGTGTAACTGTAACTAATACTATGGATCATTTTACTGCTTATAATAATGATAAAAATAAGCGTATCGTATATTGTATTGAGCACGGTGTACAACATGTAAATTCTGAGTCAGATCTTTCTGGTCCTGATTATGTTTCTTGTGCTGTTAATGTAAATAGTAGTTATGTTGATAGAGCATTGGTTTACGGTTATAGTGGTACTGATAGTTCTGATACACCAACTTGTAGTACTGATAGAGCTGCTACTCAATTAATGGTGTGGATTGCTGCTAAGGCTGATGAATCTGGTGCTAGTATATTAACTAGTTTAAGTCAAAGTTCATTAGCTGGAATGACTAATTCAGAAATTGGGGCAAAAGCTTATGCTTTAAAACAATTGATTGTTAATCATAATGTAATTCCTTCTTTTGCAAAGGCTACTGAGGCAAGCGCTGCTAATGATGAAAACAGAATGGAACTAAAATATAATGAAACTAATCGTAATTTCTCTAATAGTGAAACTGATAGTAAAGGAGTGCTTTCTACTTGGACAAAGGGTACTGATCCTAGTGGAATTGTTTCTAGTATAAGTGGTAATACTTTAACTATTACATCTAATGATGATAGTGTTACTACACCTTTAAGTTTTACTAAAACTTTTAAAACTGGTGGTACTGGTTATATTCGTGGAGGTACTACTTGGAAAGGAACTTTAGTTCAAGGAACTAAATATATTGAGCCAAAAAGTGAAAGTATGAAAGTTTATACTGGTTATAAATATGAAAAGATTGGTAAAGGAACAGTTAAGATTCATAAGATTGATAAATATACTGGTAAGAATATGAAAGGTGTTTATTTTGGTATTTATAGTGATGCTGATTGTACTAAGAAAGCTGTTGATTATTTAGGAAGAGAACTTCCTGAAAAGAAATCTGATAAGAATGGTATTATTGCTTGGGATAATTTATATTATCCACTTGAACTTGGTCAATCAAGAACATATTATGTAAAAGAAACTAAGACTATTGAAGGTTATTCTCTTGATAATGAACAACTTGATAAACTTAATGCTAAAGGAACTTGTATTCCTGTACAAGTAACTGCTAGTGAAAAGGATACAGATGATACTACAACTGATGATAAAGGAATTGTTCCTACACTTGCTGATTCTACTACAAAAGAAGTTGATGATAAGGAAGTAGTTGTTCAAGCAATATATAATATACCTTATGGTAATGTTACTATTTTAAAACAAGATGCTGATACTGGTAAAGTTATTCCAGGAGTTGAATTTAAACTTCTTAAGAATAATACTAAGAAAGAACCTGCTACTGATATGAATGGTAATGTTGTTAAAAATGCTATTACTGATGAAAATGGTATTGCTGAATTTGAAAATATACCTTATGGTGATTATATTTTAGTAGAAGTTAAGGCTGATAGTTGGTATAAGATTTTAGAAGAACCTATTGAATTTACTTTAAATAAAGATAATGACGCTTTAAAATATGAAGCTCAAGGTACTGAAGCTTTACCTAGTACTGATACTAAGGATGATAGTTCTTCTACAGATTCTTCAAAAACTGATAGTACAACAACATCTGATGATAAGACTACTACTGATAAAACAAAAGATATATTATTACCTTTGGCTAAGTATCGTTTAGGTGATCCTACTAATGATGGTAAGATTAATCAAGATGATATGAAGGTAATTGAAGATATTATTGCTAAGAATATTGAAGCAACTAGTTTACAATTTTATGCTTCTGATTTAAATCTTGATAAGACTGTTGATCAAACTGATAAAGATTTAATGCAAAAATATTTAGATGGTGATAAGACTGCTATTGCTAATGCACTTAAAGAATATGAAATTCCAGGACAAGTTCAAAAGAGAGTTACTCTTGTTGTTACTAATAAACCTTTGGATATGAAGATTAGTAAGGTTGCTATTACTAATGAAAAGGAACTTCCTGGTGCTGAAATAGTTATTAAGAATTCTAAGGGTGAAGTATTCTTAAAATATACTTCAACTAGTAAGGTAAAAGAATTTTATATTCCAGTTGGGGATTATACTTTAACTGAAACTGTTGCTCCTAAGGGTTATCAAACTTTGAAAACTGAAGTTAAGTTTAGAGTTTTATCTAATGGTAATATTAAATTAGTTAGTGCTGATTCTAATATGTATAAGATTGTTAAATCTAAAGAAAAAGATGATACTGATGCTGATCATTTGAAGATTTATAATCAATTGAAGAAAATTAGTGTACCTAATACTGGTAGTGTTATTGCTATATCCACTATAGTTGGAGGACTTCTTCTAATTGGTGGAGGTAGTTACGTAATTTATAGAAAGTATAAAACAAATTAAGAGACTTTTATAGTTTCTTTTTTTGTGTTTACTTTCTTTGTTTTTTTTGATACAATTTATTGGCGTTATGAGGTGATAATATGTTTAAAATTGTAAAGCCTAAATTGTGTTATAAAGAAAGGGCTATTTTGTATATTAATGAGTTATTGAGTTATAATTCTGCTATACATGGTACTGGTTTTTTGGATAGATATTTGGAATCTAGTAGTTACGAAGAGTGGCTTGATGATATTAGGTATTTGGAGTTTAGTAGTGATTTTTCTAAGGTATCTGCTTCTACTTTTTTTATGGTTGATGATAATGATTTTATTGTAGGAATGGTTAATATTAGGCATACTTTAAATGATAAGTTGTTGTTTCATGGTGGTAATATTGGATATAGTATTCGTCCTACTGAGAGAGGAAAGGGTTATGCTAAGATTGCTTTGTTTTTGGCGCTTAAGGAGTGTTTTTCTCTTGGACTTACTAGGGTTTTGATAACTGCTGAGGATAATAATGTTCCTTCTTATAGAACCATTGAGGCTTTGGGTGGTGTTATGGAAAATAAGGTTTTGGATGATGGTAAGTATTTTAGGAGATATTGGATTGATGTTGAGAAGTCTTTAGGTGTTTTTGGTTAGTAGTTTTTTTAGTTTTGTATATTGGTAAATTGTTATATATAGATATTGTATTAGTATTGCTATTAGTAAAGCGTACATATTTATGTCTAGGTATAGTAGAAGATATAATGATATTGTTTTTAGAATTGTTCCTATTAAGCTTGATGTCATGACTATTTTGGCTTTGTTCATGGCTTGTAGTGTTGATATTATTGGGCCTTGAATATAGGTTAATAGGAATATTGGACTTGCTAGTATTAGGTATTTATATCCTTCGGTGGTGTTAAACATTATATTTAGTGATTGTTTGGGGAAGATACAGAATATTATTGTGAATACTATTCCTATAAGTAGGGAAAAGGTTATTGCTTGGGAGAGTTTTCTTTTTATTGCTTTGTAGTTTTTTTGGCTATTTAGAGTTGATATTGTTGGTAATAGTGCAGATGCTACTGCACCACTTAAGAATTGTGGTAACATTACCATTGGAAAGATGAATCCAGATATTATTCCGTATTCTTTTGTTATATGACTGGTGTCATATCCTATTTTTATTAATACAAAGGTTATGATTATTGGTTCTAGGAATCCTCCGATTGAGGTTATTATTCTTCCTGCGGTGGTTGGGATTGATATTTCTAGGGTATCTTTTATGTTTGTTGGATTTGGTTTTATATCACTTTTTTTAATGGTTACATTTTTTGGAATAAAGAGAATTAATATGATGATAGATAATAATTCGCTTATTATGTTATATAGAATTAAGCCAGTTATAGTGGCAATCATTCCGTACTTTAAGAGATGTGGTGTTATTATTATTGTTATTATGAGTCTTGTTATTTGTTCAAAGAGATTTGAGGTTACGTGGGGAATCATTTTTTGTTTTCCGAAGAAGTACCCTCTTATTATGTTTGATAGGGTTATGAATGGTAGTGTTATGCTTATTGCTATTATGGGATAGTAAAGGTTATTATTTTGGAGTAGGGTATTTGCTATTAGTTTTGATGATAGGATAAGTATAGTAATTATTATTATGTTAAAGATTAGTGCTACTGGGATTATTCCAAGCACTATATTTTTGTTATTTCTTGTGTTTTCTGATACTAGTTTTGATATTGCAATTGGTAGTGATAGGGTTGCTATGGTTATGAAAAGGGTATAGGTTGGCATAATTAGCATGTATATTCCTATTCCGTCTATTCCTATTATTCTGGTTGTTATTATTCTAATTATCATACCTAGTATTTTTG
>CAVGVM010000143.1:0-8496 GCA_963632645.1 Lachnospiraceae bacterium
ACCGACGTTTCTTATGGCGTTTAACGGGAAAATTATGGCATTTTCTTTAAATGTGAATCTTGTATCGTTGCTTAGGTTTATATCTGGTGGTAATATTTTTATTCCTAATTTTTTTATTTCGTTTAGGTATTCTTTGGTTTTTTCTTCACTTCCTATTACGCTTGATAGAAGATTTGCATAGAATTCTTTAGGGAAATAATATTTTAGGTAAGCCATTTTATATGCTACTATGGAGTAAGATACGGAATGACTTTTGTTGAAACCATAACCTGCGAAGGCTAGTATTAAATCGAATAGTTCTTTTGCTATTTCTTTGTTTTTGCCATTTTTTAGAGATTTTTCTATGAATCTTGCTTCTTCGTTTTTTAGAACATCATATTTTTTCTTGCTCATAGCTCTTCTTAATATATCGGCTTCTGATAAGGTGTAACCTGCAAATTTTTGTGCTATTAGCATTATTTGTTCTTGATAGATAATAATTCCGTATGTTTCTTTTAATATGTTTTTTAAAGAGTCGTCTAGGTACTCTATTTTTTCTTTTCCTTCTTTTCTTTTGATAAATGATGGAATATTAAAGGCTGGTCCTGGTCTAAATAAGGCAATGGCGTTACATAAATCTATGAAGTTTTTGGGTTTTAAATCTTTTAAAAATCTTTTCATTCCTTCGGATTCAAACTGGAATATACCTGATGTTTGTCCTTCTTCGAAGAGTTTCATTACTTTTGGATCATCAAATGGTATTTTATTAAAGTCTAATTTTTTGTTTGTTTTTTGTTCTATGTCTTTTATTACTCCATCGATTATTGATAGGTTTTTTATGCCTAGGAAATCCATTTTTATTAATCCTAGTTCTTCTAGGTATTCCATGGTGTATTCTGTTAGATTTATATCGTCGTTTGGTTTTATTGGTATTATTTCATAAAGTGGTTTATAACTTATTACTATTCCTGCGGCGTGAATGCTTGTGTGTCTTTTGTTTCCTTCGATTAGGTTTACTATATTATATAGTAGTTTTAGTTTGTCATCGTTTTCTATCATTGTGTTTACTTCTTTATCACTGTGTTTTAGTTCTTTTAGTGTTCCTTTGAATGGTATTTTTTTACAGATTATATCTATGTATTTTGTTGGTATATTTAGTATTCTTCCTACGTCTCTTACTGATGCTCTTCCTCCAAGGGTTCCGAATGTTATGATACCTGCGACGTTATCTTCGCCATATTTTTCTTTTACGTATTCTATGACTTCGCCACGTCTAGTGTCTGGAAAATCGGTATCTATATCGGGCATTGTTACTCTTTCTGGATTTAGGAATCTTTCGAATAATAAGTTATATTTTATGGGATCAACATCGGTTATTCCTAGACAATATGATACAAGTGATCCTGCTGCTGAACCTCTTCCTGGCCCTACTAAAATTCCATTTTGTTTAGCATATTTGATATAGTCATATACTACTAGAAAGTAATCTTCGAAATGCATTTTTAAAATTATATCTAGTTCGTAATTTAAACGTTTTTGGTATGGTTCTGTTATGTTTCCGTTTAATCTTCTGTAAAGGCCTTTGTGGCTTAGATTTTTTAAAAATTCTTTGGAGTCTTCTGTATCATATTTTGGCATGAATAGTTCTTTTTTAAAGGAAATGTTGCACATACTTTCTATTTTTAGAGTGTTGTTTATGGAGTTACTACTTACTTTTTGCATTACTTCATCACTTGTTAATATATAGTTGTCTTGATAGATGAATTCTATTTTATCACTTATAGTTTTTCCGTCTCTTATCATAAATATATAAGGGAGATATTTGTATAGGGCTTTTTCTAGGTATAAGGTTTTATTTATGTATACTGTTTCTTCTTGTTTGTATAGTTCTTCTTCTTGTTTGTTTTTTATTCCTATGAAAATGTCGTTAAAGTTATCTTTGTATTTGTTATATGTTTCTTTGTTAAAGCAGATTAGTATTAAATCGTTACTATATTTTATTAGATTTTCTTGTGAAAGTTCGTCTTTGTTTTTTAGGGTTTCTATTTTTACTAGGTTGTAGTATCCCTTGCTTGTTTTTGCATATAGTAAAATTTCTTTTAAATCTAGTCCTATGATTGGTTTTATACCTGCTTTGTTAAATTTATGTATTACTTCCATTGTTCCGTATAGATTATCATCTACTACAGCGCATGATGATATGTTTTTCTTTTTTAGGTTTTCTATTAATTCATCTATTTTTATTAGACTTGATAGTAAGCTGTAATCAGTTTTTACATAAAGTGGCGTGTACATAGGCTTTCCTCCTTAAGATAATTTTATCATAGATTTAATGGTTTTTCTTGAAAAATTTGTATATTTATGTTATTATATTCCGGCAAAGGAGATGTTGGTATGAGTTATGACTATAACAAACTTACCAGGAAACAGATTAGTGAGGCTATTTCACTTTTAAAAGAAAATTTAGAGCAAGCAAGAAAGTATTATATTGAGAGTAAGGAAAAAGTACATGTTGATGAGAGTTTATTACAAGCTTTAATTCAAGAAATTGTTAAAGGAGAATATGCGTTTTCTAATGAATTATTAAGGATGCTTGATTTGTCTTTAATTGATTTTTCTGGTATTAATGTTACGTGTGTTGATTTTAGTGGCACTAATGCTAATATTGATCCTCAGACAGTTAAATTCAAATCAATTGCTCATACTAATTTAAGTGGTCTTGATATGAGTGGTAAGTGTTTTGATGACTGTTGTTTTATGTATACTAATCTTGCTAATACTAATGCTAATATTGAGCCTCAAAAGATTCATGAAAATTCTTTGTATGGGGTTAATCTTGAAAATGTGGATTTAAGTGGTAAATGTTTTGATAATGTTTGTATTGCTGAGGCTAATTTGGAAGGTACTAATGCTGATATTGATCCTCAGACTGTTAAGAATAAAATTTTATATGGCACTAATTTATATGGTCTTGATATGAGTGATAAATGTTTTGATGAGTGTGATATTAGAGAGGCTATTCTTATTGATACTGGAGCAAATATTACTATTTATGATAATGAGTATTATAGGGATTATATTGAAGATGCTTTAATGTACGGATGTAATGTTGTTGATAAGAGAAAAAAATTTAGTAATTTTATTAGATCTTTACGAAAAAAATAATTTTTTTCTTTTTTATGATATAATTTTTTTTAAGGAGGTATGTTTTATGAATATAGGTGTTGTTATTGGAGTTATAATTGCAGTTATATTGCTGGCTTCAATCAAACAAATTAACCAATATGAGAGAGGAATTAAGTTTTGTCTTGGTAAGTTTACTAAAATAATGGAACCTGGTTGGAGAATTGTTATTCCTGTTTTTCAATCTTATAGGAAGGTAGATATTAGAACTAAGGCTGTAGATGTTCCAGAGCAAGAAGCAATTACTAAGGATAATGTTTCTGTAAAGATTAATGCTGTTATTTATTATAAAGTATTTGATGCTTCTAAAAGTGTTTTGGAAGTTGAGAATTTCTTTTATGCAGTATCACAACTTGCTCAGACTACTATGAGAAATGTTGTTGGTTCTGTATCTTTGGATGAACTTTTAAGTGAAAGAGATAAACTTTCTACAGAAATATGTAATATCATTGACAAAGCTACTGATCCTTGGGGAATTAAAGTTGAAAATGTTGAACTTAAGGATGTTTCTCTTCCTGAGGAAATGAAAAGAGTTATTGCTAGAGTTGCAGAAGCTGAAAGAGAAAAACAAGCTGTTATTACTAAATCTATTGGTGAAGTTGAGGCTTCTAAGAACTTAGCAGAGGCAGCAGAGACTATGAGTAGTGCAAGTGGTGCTCTTCATTTAAGAACACTATCTACTATTAATGATATTTCTTCTGATCAATCAAACACTATTATATTTGCTCTTCCTATTGAGGTTTTAAGAGCTATTGAAGGTAATGGTATTGATCTTACTAAGATAACTAAAAAAAGCCAAAAGTAAGGCTTTTTTCTTTGGAGTTTTATTTTTGACATTTCTCACAATAATAAGTACCACGTCCACCGACTTTTATCTTTTTTATCACTGAACCACATATGGGGCATTTTTCTCCTTCTTTTTGATGAACATTAAGATCATTTTGAAATAAACCTGTAACACCTTCTTCAGAGGTATAACTTCTTATTGTTGTACCACCTTGTTTTATAGCATCAGATAAAACAATTCTTGTATTATCAATTATCTTTTGTAATTCATTATCATTAAGATCTTTTCCTTTTTTTATGGGATTTATTTTACTTAAAAACAAAATCTCATTAGCATATATATTACCAATTCCAGTTATAATAGTTTGATCAAGTAATAATGTTTTTATAGGTAAACTCTTATTTTTATATTTTTCTTTTAAATAATTAATATCCAACATATCATCCCATGGTTCATAACCAAGTTTTGCTAAGGGACTATCATCAATCTTATCTTTTAAAATCAAATACATTTTTCCAAATTTTCTAACATCTTTATATCTAAGTTCAAACTCATTATCTATATTAAATACTACAAGTTCATGTTTTCCTATATCTTGTCCAATATTACGATATAAATACTTACCTTCCATTCTTAAATGACTAAGCAAATAATAATCATCAAGTTCAAACACCAACCACTTTCCACGTCTTTTTATAGTTCTTATCTCTTGATTTTTAATATTATTCTTTACAAAACTTATATCTTGTTTCTCAAAAACATTATTATGTAATACATTAATATCTAATATTTTCTTATTTTTTAACTTGTTTAGAAGTGCTTTTCTTACTGTTTCTACTTCCGGTAACTCTGGCATTATCAATCATCCCCTTTATAACCAATCTTTATAATTATCTTATTTATTCTAACATACTTATTTTTAATTTCTTCTTCTAGTTTATTTCTTATCTCATCTGCTTCTTTAATAGTTATATTTTCATCAAAATAAATTTCAAATATTGCAAGATATGTTTGTCCAAATTTTATTAGATTTATATTTTCTGCTTTTTTAATATTTTCATTTTTTAAAATATAATTTTTTATATTTCTAACTAAGTTCTTATTAGTTTCTTCCTTTATAAGCAAATTACTAGCCTCTTCATGAATAATAGAGACTCCAACATATATTATTAAAATACTTATTAAAAGTCCTCCAGCTAAGTCTAGATATTTTAACCAAAAAACTTTATCTTGAAATTGAGAAAATATTATTACAAATATTAAGAAAAATGAAGATACAACATCCATTTTTCCTTCTTTAGCATTACTTATTAAAAGATTAGAATTATACTTAATACCTGACTTCATCAAATAATTAGAACATAAATATCTAACAGTCATAGAAATACAAATAATAATTAAAAGAAATGGTGAAGGTGTCTTGGTACTTTCTCCGAATACATCTTTTAGCATAATAATACCCATACCAATTATGAATATTCCCATACCCATACTAAATATATTTTCCATATTACCATATCCAAAAGGATGAACTTTATCTTCTTTCTTTTTAGAAAGTTTTGCTCCGACAAGTGAAAATATATCAGTTAAAAGATCAGAAATAGCATGAATACCTGATGCTACTAAAGACACAGAATGTCCTAAAATTCCTGATAAAGTTTCCATTGTTATTATAAAAATATTTACAAAAACACTTACAATTAAACTTCTAGTTTCACCATCTTTATTATTTTGCTTCATACCAACTATCACCGCTTTCTATATCAACTTTTAATGGTACAGATAACTTACATGCCCCTTCCATTTTTTCTTTTACTATATTAACTACTTCATTATATTCCTCTTTAGGAGTATCAAAAAGAAGTTCATCGTGTACTTGAATTATCATTTTAGTTTTTAAATTTCTCTTTTTAATTTCTTTATGTATTTCAATCATAGCAATTTTTAAAATATCTGCACTAGTTCCTTGAATTGGAGTATTAAGAGCCATTCTCTCTCCACTAGTTTTAACCATATAATTAGCACTGCTAAGTTCATCTATAACTCTTTTTCTACCAAACATAGTTTTAACATATCCATTTTCATGGGCCTTACTAATTAAATTATTCATATAATCTTTAATTCCAGGATAAGTTTCTAAATAATTATCAATAAACTTTTTAGCATCTTTTACATTTATTCCTAAATCTTCAGAAAGACCAAAACTACTTATACCATAAAGAATCCCAAAATTTACAGCTTTAGCATTTCTTCTTTCATTTTTTGTAACCTCATGTTCCTCAATATGATATATATCCATAGCAGTCTTAGTATGGATATCCATATCTTTATTAAAAGCCTCAATTAAATTTAAAGCCCCAGACATATGCGCAAAAACTCTAAGTTCTATTTGAGAATAATCACTAGAAATTATAACCCCTCCAGCACTTGGAATAAAAGCCTTTCTAATAAGCCTTCCATATTCCTCTCTAACTGGAATATTTTGAAGATTAGGACCCACCGAAGAAAGTCTTCCAGTCCTAGTAAGTGTCTGAGTAAATATAGTATGAATCTTTCCATCTTCTTTAATATAATCAATAAGACCCACTATATAATTAGAATATAACTTAGTAACAGTTCTATAATCAAGTATCTTTCTAATAATCTCATAATCAGTAAGTTTATTTAAAATATCAACACTAGTAGAATAACTCTTATCACTTTTTATTCTCTTAGGATAAGGAATACCTAAATCATCAAATAACACCTTTCCAAGTTGTTTAGGACTCATAATATTAAAGTCTCTTGTTCCCGCAAGCCTATATATGTCTTCTTCTAAATCCTTTACTTGCTTACCAACCTCAGACTTCATCTTATCTAAAAACTCTTTATCAATATTTACCCCAGTATATTCCATATCAATTAACACATAAGTAAGAGGTAAATCAATTTCTTCATATAAAGATAAATAACCTTCAGACTTTAATTCGTTATAAAACTTAGCCCTATTTTCATATATAAAACTAGCTTTATTTATCATATTACTAATAAAATCTTCTTTTAATAACTTCTTCTTTCTCTTTAACATTTCTTCACAAGAGACACTATTATAACCACATATATTCATAAGATAAGATATATCTTCTTTAATATGATAATTAAGTATATAAGACTCAAGCATTAAATCATAAATCTTATTATTAATAACAATTTCATTATACTTAAACAATATATATAACTTCTTAAGATCATAAGTATAAAGACAAACATCATCATTAATAACAATATTTTTTATATCTTTAGCCTCAACAAAATAATTACCATTACTATTAGAAATACTTATACCTAAAACTTTTCTATCATGATAATTACCTTCAGTTTCTATATAAATAGCACTATCACAGGAAATAGTTATTTTATCTACAAGATTATAATCTTTTTTTTCTTCAGTCTTTTCCTTTATATTAAGTTTCTTAATCAAAGAAAAAAACTCATATTCTTTTAATAAAGGTACTAGTTTTGGAGTAATACCTTCATACTTAATCTTTTCAATATCTTTATCAATTGGTACATCTTTATAAATAGTAGCAAGTTCTCTAGAAAAAAATGCATTATCTTTATCATTTATAAGTTTTTCCTTAGTCTTACCCTTTATCTCATCTATATGATTATATATTTCCTCAACAGTACCATATTTTTGTATCAAAGTACTAGCACCCTTCTCACCAATACCTTTAACGCCAGGAATATTATCACTAGAATCCCCCATTATTCCTTTTAAATCAATTATCTTTTCAGGAGTAAAACCATAAGTATAAATAAAAGAATCTAAATCTAATCTAATATAATCATTACTCTTTAAAAGTTTAACCTCATTCTTATCAGTAATTAATTGTAACAAATCCTTATCACTACTAACAATAACAGAATAATAGTCATTACTTTTATCTACTTCATTTGCAAAAGTACCAATTATATCATCAGCCTCATAATTATCTATTTCAAAACATTTTATTCCCATAGCATCTGCTATCTCTTTAGCAACAGGAAATTGCTCCTTAAGTTCCAAAGGAGTTTCCTTTCTACCATCCTTATAACCATCATATTTTTCATGCCTAAAAGTCTTACCTTTATCAAACGCAATCATCATATAATTAGGACATTCTTCATTTATAATTTTATTAAGCATATTTATAAATCCAAACAAAGCATTAGTAGGAAACCCCTTAGAATTTCTAAGAATAGAACCCTTATATGCTGTAGCATAATAACTTCTAAAAAGAAGATTATTACCATCAATTAATATTACCTTTTTCATTTTTACCACCATATTAATTATAAAACAAAAAACAAAGATATACAATAAACTAATTTTATATGTTATAATAAATACGGTGATAACATGAATAATAAAAAAGACAAAAGTTACGTTTACAACTACTACGAAATAGAAAACAAAAAAGATGAATACAAAAAAATTTATGACTCAATCGATACAACAAAAAAAGACATAACAAATAAAAAATACTATAACTTTCAAATAATATTACTAATCTGTTATATTATAT